>CAZXJV010000036.1:0-26474 GCA_964641135.1 uncultured Treponema sp.
CCCCGCGGCTAGCGGGTGCGGCTGCGCTTCACCCAATTTTTGGCGCCCCGGCGTTCCGCAAAAACTTCATCGCGCCGCGGAAGGTTGTTCAAATTGGCGACGCAATTTTGAACAACGGGGCGGCGGGCAAGCCCGCCAGCTGTCCTACGTTGCTTCGCAACTTCGGACAACTGGCGGGTATCCACAATGTCTCGGTCAAGCCTGTGGCTTGCCCAAGCCACTGCGGATACCCGCCGCCCCGTTATGTGCAAGGCTGAGCACAAGATGGTTCTAAAAATAGTAGATTTTTGATATAATAACCCCGCCCCTAAGACGCCCGCCGTCCATGGCGGGCTACAAAGATAAAGGACTGACATATAGCATGAACATGAATAATATAAAACAACTAACTGAAAAATATAGAACCAATAGAGCCACGTATTTAAAAGCAGATTATAACGAAACTCAATTGCGCACTGATTTCTTAGACCCATTATTCGAAATATTGGGTTGGGACATTAAAAACAGTCAAGGGAAGCCGACCAATGAAAGAGAAGTCTTGGTTGAAGAAGCTCTACGAGAAGATATTAACAGTAACACGAAAAAGCCGGACTATACTTTCAGACTTTTTTCTGAACGAAAATTCTTTTTAGAAGCTAAAAAACCATACGTAAAAATTGATTCAGACCCCGAACCTGCAAAACAGGTTCGCAGATATGGTTTTACGGCCAAACTTAAAATATCTGTTCTTTCCAACTTTGAATATTTAGCCATTTATGACTGCTCTCAAAAGGTGGGCAAAGACGATTCTGCAACAAAAGCACGAATAAAAATTTACCATTATACAGAATATGAAGAAGCATTTGAAGAAATTCAAAAACAGCTTAGTCATTGTTCGGTTTATACCGGAGAATTTGATGAAACTTGGAAAGAAATTGAAAGCCAACTCAAACTTTCAAGTGTTGATGATTTATTCCTTAAACTAATCAACGAGTGGCGTATGATTCTTGGAAAAGAAATCTACTCCCACCAAAATCAGTTGGATGAAGCTCAATTAAACGACATTGTTCAAAGCTACATCAACAGCATCATTTTCCTTCGAGTATGTGAGGACAGGAATATTGAAGTTTATAAAACGCTCCTAAATTTTGCGGACAATAAAGATTTCAACGCACTCATTCAAAAATTCAGGGAAGCCGATAGAAAATACAATGCTGGACTTTTCAATCATGTGTTGACCGAAGAGATTATTACAAACAATAGCTCTGCCTTTTGGACAATCATCAAACAACTTTATTTTCCAGAAAGCACCTATTCATTTGTCGTTTTTGCTTCTGATATTCTCGGAAACATCTACGAAATTTTCCTTGGCGAGCAACTAAAAATTGCCAATGGGGAAATATCACTCGAAAAGAAACCCGAGCACATTGATAGGGACATTGTAACCACGCCAACATTTATCATTCAGGACATTCTCAGGGAAACTGTTGCAAAGCATTGTGATGGTAAAACTGATACAGAAATACTGCAATCGTCCTTTGCTGATATTGCTTGTGGTTCAGGAGCTTTTTTGCTTGAAACTTACCAATTGTTGCATGATACGCTGGTCGATTATTATTTGAGAAATAATCCTGCGGAACTATTACAGATGGCAGTCAGCACGTATAAACTCAAATTTGAAACGAAACGTCAGCTATTAATTAACTGTATTTTCGGGGTCGATAAAGATTTCAATGCTGTTGAAGCTTGTAAATTCGGTTTACTATTGAAATTGTTGGAAAACGAAGACAACAACACCATTCCAACACCTGCCCTTCCAAATATTGATGCGAACATTAGTTTTGGAAACAGCCTATTAGATTCTGAAAAAACTTCTGCCGAAAATCAAAGGGTCATTAATCCTTATGATTTTGGTGCGACCAGATTTGACGTAATTGTTGGCAACCCGCCTTATATGGCAACCGAACACATGAAGCAATTCACGCCTTTGGAATTGCCATTGTACAAAACACATTACCAATCCGCTTACAAGCAGTTTGACAAATATTTCTTGTTCATTGAAAGAGGTTTGGATTTGCTCAAACAAAATGGGTATTTCGGATACATTGTACCAAGCAAATTCACAAAAGTTGGAGCAGGAAAAAAATTAAGAGAGTTCTTGGCATCCAAAAAGGAAGTCGAGCAGATTATCTCCTTTGGGGCAAATCAAATCTTTCAGGATAAGACAACATACACTTGCTTGTTAATTATGAAGAATACAGAACAGGAACACTTGAATTATTTGGAAGTTCAATCTTTAAAGGATTGGAAAACTAGAAATATAGCTTCTCACAATTACGATTCCGTAGAATTTGAAAAACTGGATGATGATGGTTGGACATTGGTTCCTGGAAACTTAAAACCAATTTTTGAATCCATTGAAAGCCAATCTGAAACTTTGGAATCGCTGATTGGTTCAGAAAATATTTACAACGGCATACAAACCAGTGCTAACAATATTTACATTCATACAGCAATAAATGAGGACGAACAATTTTACTATTTCAGAAAGGACGGAACTGATTGGAAAATAGAGAAAGAGTTAACCCGACCTTATTTCAAAACATCAAGTGGTTCAGATAATTTAAACACTTATCGCCCTTTTTCGCCCAATGCTTTTGTTATATATCCTTATCTAAAAACAGATGAAGGCATTCAGTTTGTCGAAATTGAACAATTGGAATCGGATTATCCGAATGCTTTCGTTTACCTGAATCACTACAAAGAAGTTTTAAATAACCCCAAAAGAGATATTAAGCCGACACCTGAAACGGAAAACGAATGGTACAGGTATGGGCGACACCAAAGTCTGGACAAATGTGATGTTCCTGCAAAAATCATAGTTGGTGTATTATCACAAGGAAATAAGTATGCAATTGATTATTATGGCACATTGATTTCCTCAGGTGGAACAGCAGGATATTGTATGATTACCTTGCCGAATGATTTTAAATATTCTATTTATTACATACAAGCACTTCTTAATTCTAAATACTTAGAGTGGTTTTCAGCATTACATGGTGAAGTTTTCAGAGGGGGTTATATAGCGAGGGGAACGAAGGTCTTAAAAAGACTCCCTATTCGTATAATTGATTTTGACAATGAAACCGATAAAGAACTGCATGATAGAATTGCTAGTATTCAAGAAGCTTTAATTAAATTACAAAGTCAAATAGACAATAATTCAGGAAATCAACGAGAACTTATTCCTCTAAAAAGACAATTTGAAGTTTTTAAAACACATTTAGATGAAACACTAAAAGTTTTGTATAACCTCGGTGATATGGACAATATCGTCCCTCTGATAAAGGATCTATATGAAGCTAATTAGGAATGCATCAGAAGCAAAACTAAGGGGAGGATTTTACACCCCTAATCCTATTGCAGCCTTTATTTTAAAATGGGCTTTCAATGGTAATAGAAATATGGACATACTTGAACCAAGTTGCGGTGATGGAGTGTTCTTAGAAGAAATTAAAAAAGAATTATATAAATATAAATCAATCACAGCAATTGAATTTGATGCCCTTGAAGCAAAAAAAGCTCAAAGTATTAATTTATCTAATGCAAAAGTTATAAATACTGATTTTCATAAATTCTGTGTTAACACAGATACAAAATATGACTTAATTATTGGCAATCCACCCTATATTCGCTATCAATATTTCGATAAAACTCAACAGAAGTTTGCCGGTAAAATTTTCGATAAGGCTAATTTAAAGTATTCAAAACTAACCAATGCGTGGGTTTCTTTTGTAGTCGGTTCGTCTTTGCTATTAAAAGATCAAGGTAAAATTGGTTTTGTACTTCCTGCTGAGATATTACAAGTTTCATATGCTCAAACACTTCGTGAATTTTTGGCTCATTTTTACAATAAAATCAATATTGTTTCATTCAGAAAATTGGTTTTTCCTGATATTCAGCAAGAAGTAGTACTTCTGCTGTGTGAAAAAAATAAATCACAAACACACTTAATTGAACACTTAGAATTAAGAGATGCCAGCGAACTTAATGAATTAGATGTTGGTAGATTAAAAAGCCCTAAAAAGAAAATAGACTTCAAATCAAATAAATGGACTTTTTATTTTCTTGATCAAAGAGAAATCGATTTTCTTGAGAATGTACAAATAAGTCAAAATGTCCTAAAGCTGGGAAACTATGCTAAAGTTGAAGTTGGTATTACGACCGGATCAAATCCATTTTTTACAGTTCCATTATCAACCGTTCAGACTAATGGTTTAGAAAAGTACGCCAAACCATTAGTTGGTAGAAGCGTGCAAGTTCCAAGTGTTATTTTCACAAGAGAAGATTGGCAAAAGAATAGAGAAAAAGAAGCCCGAACTCATTTGTTAACTTTCCCTAAAATGTCTGACTTAATTGAATCTGCAGGAGCGAAAAAATACATTGCTTGGGGGGAGGAACAAAACATTCATAAAGGGTATAAATGTGGAATCCGTGAAGAATGGCAAATTGTACCATCACTAAGAATATCTGATGCATTATTTATACGAAGAAACAACTTATTCCCAAAATTGATTATTAATGAAGCAAAAGCATACACTACTGACACAATGCATCGTGTGACAGTTAATTCGAATGCAGAAATTAAAGCCTTGACAGCAAGCTACTACAATTCTTTATCTCTTGCATTTTCAGAAATCTGTGGCAGGAGTCATGGCGGTGGCGTTTTAGAACTTATGCCTAATGAAGTAGAAGAAATACTACTACCCTATCATCCTAATAATGAAGATTTATTACCAGAAATCGATAAAATGATTCGTGCAAAAAAAGATATAAGTGAAATTCTTGCATTGACTAATCAAAAGATTCTTAAACAAAATTATGGATTTAGTGATTTTGAAATTGATTTAGCCGATAGTATTTGGAAAAAATTGTCAAAACGCAGATTAAATAGAGGTAAATGATAATTGATTAATTGCAAAGACCGCCTCCGCACGTCCTGTGCTATGGCGGAAGAGGGGGCGGGGAATTTAATCTAATCCGGTGCTCAGCCCAGCACATAACAGCGAATATGCGGTTCCGCTTCGCTCCACCCAAATTGGCCGTTGGCCAACTTCGCATATTCGCGGAACGTTATCGGCAATACCGCGCCAAGACAAAGAAAATAAGAAATGGATATTAGAGTGACAATACAAGCGCTCTGTGGAGATAACGCAATGAACCAATCCGAAATCATACTCTACAAAACCGAAGACGGCGCGTTTAAATAGACTGTGAGCATCTTCCAAAACGAAACCATCTGGCTGATACAAAAGAAGATGGCCGAACTCTTTGATGTCCAGAGACCGGCCATAACCAAGCACCTGAAAAAAATCTTTGAAAGCGGCGAAATGGATGAGCAAATGGTTAGTTCCATTTTGGAACATACCACTCAACACGGCGCTATTGATGGCAAAACCCAGACAAAAGAGACCGAATACTACAACATTGATGCTATTATAGCCGTAGGTTACCGGGTAAACTCCAAACGGGCTACCCAGTTCAGAATCTGGGCAACATCAATTCTGAAAGAGTATATCATCAAGGGTTTTGCCATGGATGATGATCGACTCAAACAATCCGAACACCGTCACCCTTACACGGGGTCGACACCGACTGTAAAAAATCGCATCATCGCTAGCACACAGATATTGAATAATCCTTTTTTCTCCGCCGGCAAGCTCGTGAGCCAGTTGCAACAAACGGCGCCCTATTCCGTGGCGAACGTA
Source organism: uncultured Treponema sp. (assembly GCA_964641135.1). GTDB lineage: Bacteria > Spirochaetota > Spirochaetia > Treponematales > Treponemataceae > Teretinema. Next base: position 5,748 of record CAZXJV010000036.1, read on the forward strand.
CGTTACCAAAATCCTCATGCGGATACTGCGCGCCCAAATCGGTTCGGCCAGGAAATTCCACGGTAAAAGTACCTATCTGATACAGCATAAAAAAAATTCACTTTGCCATTGACTTCTCTTGTGCTGTGGTGTATTACTAGTATAGTACACTAAAACAGGAGGACGGATGAACGACTTTCAACCGAACATTCCAATCTACGCCCAGCTGATGAGCCGTATAAAACACGACATCATCACCGGAGTCATGGCCCCGGGAAGCCGCCTGCCGTCGGTGCGCGAGCTTGCCGAGCAGACCAGCGTAAACCCCAACACTGTCCAGCGCGCCTACCAGGAGCTGGAACGTGAAGGCATAAGCGAAACGCGGCGCGGAACCGGCAGCTTTGTCTGCGAAACCGACGGCCTTGTTGACCGCCTGCGAGCCGAAATGGCAGAAAACCTGCTGGACACCTTTGCCGGCGGCATGCGCAGCCTGGGCTACAGCGACGAAGCCATGACTAAAACCCTTACAGCCTGGATTAAAGGAGCAAAGAAAGCATGAACACAGTGCTGAAAACAGAAAATCTGCGAAAAAACTACGGATTCAAACCGGCCCTCACCGGAATAAACCTGGAGCTTGCACCCGGACGCATTCTGGGCCTGATGGGCCCGAACGGCTCGGGAAAAACCACACTGCTAAAAATCATCGCAGGCCTGCAGCGCCCGACAGCAGGTACGGTAAGTGTGGACGGCAAAACCGATGCAGTCAGCATAAAAGGCGCGGTTTCGTTTCTGGCCGACCGCAACACACTCTACCCCTGGATGAAGGCCCGAACCGCCATTGATTTCTACGCCGACTTCTTCACTGACTTTGACCCCGTCCAGGCCCTTGAGATGCTGGAATTCATGAAGCTTGATCCTGAGCAGACTGTGCGCACCATGAGCAAGGGCATGATCGAAAAACTCAACCTTACCCTGGCTTCCTCGCGCAAAAGCCGCCTGTATCTGATGGATGAACCCCTCGGCGGCGTGGACCCCGTCGCACGGGAACGCATCGTCAGCACCATCATCAAAACCTGGACAGAAAACTCGTCCATCATCATCAGCACCCATCTGGTAACCGATATTGAGCCGGTACTCAATGACGCGGTCTTTCTCAGCGCCGGGGAAATCGTCCTTGCCGGAGACGCCGAAACCCTGCGCAGCGAACGCGGAAAATCCATTCACCAGATTTATCTGGACATCTTTGCGGACCGCTAGACGCCGCAGACCCACTGTATAACGGAGGTACATAATGAAAGAAATAATCAAATACCAGCTCATGGACCGCTGGCAGAAATTCCGCATCGCAGGCGGGGTAATGGCAGCCCTTAACCTGATAGCCTTTGTGCTTCTTTTGGCCTCGGGCATCTCCGGCTCAAGCACGGGAAGCGCAGGCGGCTTTTGGCTTGTCCTGGGAACCCTTGCCGCTATTTTTGTTCCGATGGCGCACTTTTTTACCGCCGGCAGCGGCCACATGCACGAGATACTGTACAGAAATATAAACTATCTGGTCTTGTCCGTTCCCCGCTCCGGCGCACAAATACTGGGCGGCCGCATGATAGCCGGCCTGATAGAATTTACTGCCTATGCAATCCTGGGCATTGTACTGCTGACCATGAATTACAGCCTGGTTGCAGTTGCAAGCCTTCGTGCAGTACAGGATATGTCCCTGCTTGAAGCCCTTGGTTTTTTGCTTAAAAACCTTGATCCCCGCCTGTTAAAGGATTTCGGCGTTACAACCGTTTTGGGGCTCGCCTACTTTTTTCTGATCGGCTCTGTATTCAGCTTCGCCACCATCGCCAGTTCAACCCTGGTAAAAAACCGCAGGGTTGCCGGTATCCTTACCTTTATTGGAGCGATCTTCCTGTTTGTCCAGATAGGCCGCCTTGGCGACTGGCTCAACAATGAAGTCCCGGCCTTTCGCCCTTTGGTAGTACACCTGTGGGATCTTGAAAAAACCGGCCTTGGTGCAAATGTACAAATGATGGGAACAATGCCCGCCGGAGTTCCGGTCCACCTGGTTACCCTGACCCTGCTTCTGGCCGTTGCTGCAGGACTGTTCTTTCTTACATCACGGCTGATTGACCGGAAGGTGGAGGTATAACAGCACTGCAAAGTGCATACTGCACCACAGTCATGGTCGGCGACAGTATCAAAGACACCTTTTTTTTGATACTATCGCCCCATGATTTTTCTGCATTCTTCTTCGTTTTGCGCTCTTTACCCTGCGGGGACAGCCCTATGAGCGGCCGGGGTATACGGGGCGGCACCGAGACCACCATTTCAAAGCTGGTTACAAAGGCTATACGCGACCGCGGCCTGATTCAAAACGGCGACCGCATCCTCATCGCCTGTTCCGGCGGCAAGGATTCTACAGTAATGGCCTGGGCGCTTGCAGCAGTACGGCGTGCAACCGGTCTTGACTACCACCTTGAGGCAATCCACATCTCCACCGATTTTTGCGCCTGCTGCAAAAAAAGCGCCCTTTCATCAATGCTGGAAGGCTGGGGCATTCCCTTTACCGACCTCTACGTTCCGGTAATCGGACGCCTGAAAGAAGGCCGTTCCATGAACTGTTATTGGTGCTCCACCCAAAGACGGACCGAGCTTTTAAAATATGCCTGTGAAAACGGCTTCAACAAGATAGCCCTTGGACACCACCTGGACGATATAATAGAAACCTTCTTCATGAATCTTCTCAGGAAGGGCGAATTTTCCACCATGCCCATGCTGCTTGAATATCAAAAGTATCCGGTTTCAATAATCCGCCCGCTCGGCCTTTTGGAAGAACGCCAGATTATCGAATTTGCAGGACTGAAAAGGATTCTTAAAGCAGCCTGTACCTGCCCCTACGGGAAAAACTCCGACCGGAAAACAATCCGCTCCAAAATCACCGCGCTGACCGACAACTCGGGGGCAGTAAAACGGCGCATCTTTGCCGCCCTTTCCTCAGGGCCGGATGATCTGTTGGCAGACCTGGCTCGCAAGCCTGCAGACTGACAGGGCTCACTGCTTGCGCGCAAGGATAATCATTACATCACCCATACCGGTACGCTTTGCAAGCCGGTCTGCAAAAGGTTTCAATACAGCAGCACCAGCACCGCTGGCAAGACCGCCCCAGGTTTTGTGACGTACCGGCTCAAGGCCGGAATTCCGCATCAGGCGTCCGAGCCCTGAAAGCGAAAACAGGTGCACATGATCGGCAATGGCGCTGCGCCAGGCAGGACCGAACAGGCGGGCCTGAAAGCTCGCGGTATTCGGTGTAGCGCAGATACACCAGCCTCCCGGTTTCAGGATACGCTGCGTTTCGCGTAAAAATGCTGCCGGATCGGGCACGTGCTCTATAACGTGACTGGAATGTACTACATCGAAAGAAGCGTCCGGAAAGGACGCAGACTCGAGGGTGCCGATATGAATAACCGCCCCGCGGTGCTCCCTGCCCCACAGGGCAGATGAGGCGCACAACTCAAGCCCTTCGGCCTGCCATCCTCTTGCTCCAAGCGCTTCAACCAATGCCCCGGTGGCACAGCCCACATCCAGAAACCGCCGGTCTTGACCCAGGCTCGCTTCAATGCGGTCAAAGCCGATATCCTGCAAGCCAAGCTGCATCAGACGCAAAAACGGGCCTGCGTTTTCAACCTCATACCGGGTATAATCACCGTCATAGCGCCTGCCCAGGGCATCGGGTGCAGGTCGCGGGTTTTGAAAAATGTGGCCACAGCCCGTACACCGGTCAAACACACAGACGTCAAGAACCCAGAATGCCCGCGATTCCGGTTGTCCGCACACCGGACACAGTACGGTTTCCAGGCGCTCCCCGGGAGAGGGAACCGACGAATAGGTTTTCACCCCTTCACCGCCTGCAGCCGTACCCGCGCCAGGGTTCCCTGGCGGTTTTCCATCACAAAACTACCGCGATATTGCTGGCACAGCATCTTGACGATGGTAAGACCAAAACCGGTAGCACAGGCCAGATCAAACCCGTCCGGCAAGCCCTGGCCGTTGTCCTGAATTTCTATACAAATCTCGCCAGATTGTGTGAGCTCGGCAAAAACCGTAACTATGCCATCGGCACCAACAGGAAATGCATATTTCATGATATTGGTAAACAGCTCATTAAGGATGATCCCGATAGAAAACAGCTGGGCAGGATGAACGGTAAAATCCGCTATCCGGCACACAACCGACACATGTTCATTATGAGGAAACACTGCCCGTATGGATTCGATCAACCCTTCCAGATACCCCTTGACCGACCCTCCGGTATAACAGCCGGCATTTAAAAGTTTGTCGTACAATACCGTCATGGGCTTGATTCGCCCGATTGCATCCTGCAGCATGGAAAGCGCCTGATCATTATCGGTTTGTGCAAGCTGCATAACCAGCAATTGCTCGATCGAACACATGTTGTTCTTGATGCGATGATGCACTTCCTTTAAAAGCAGGTCTTTTTCTGCCAGCTGCCGGCGCACCTCGGCATGCGCACGGTTGCGGGAACGCAACAGGCGGGAAAGAAGAAAGAACAAAAGAGCCAGCACAAGAACGGCCAAAGTCAAAACAAGAATGGTAACACGTTTTAGCCGTTCGGCCTGTCGCGCAGAGGCAATCTCATCGGTAACATCCCGTATTCGTGAAACCAGCACAGAACGCCCGGCACGAAGCATGGGATAGGAATTAACCTGAACCTCGCGGAGAGAGCCATCCGCACGGCGGTGCTGGAATGAAAAAAAACTGCGGTTTTCGGTACGGGCCAGGTTCATCTCATGCTGAATCTCTTCATTGGAAAGAGTGTTCAGCTGATGAATATTCATTCCCGCCAGGGACGGATACCCGTAAAATTCTGCGGCACCCCGGCTGTAATCCAGTATAACCCCTGTATCCGGGTCAATCACCAGCATGACTGTTAAATAGGAACTCAGCAGTTCCGGGGTTATGTATACAAGGCCCTCATCAGGCATCAGGGATGCTGCGGGTTCCGTAACCGGTGTTTGCGCCGGCAGCACACCGGCCTGCACGGCCAGAATGGAGAACAATAACAGTATTGATATTTTTTGCACGCGCAGCATACAGATATTCTGCAATGCTTTATGGCTATTGTCAAACCCGGATAAAAAAAGCGCCCCTGTATGGGGGCGCCACTTTCTGTCCGGAAAAAAGGTCTGCAGGGCCATACCGCATCACGTCCCGCAGGACCAGGCCCGTTGCCAGACCGCAGTGCGTTATGCGTGCGACTTGATAAAAGAAACGATTTTTTCCTTGCTCATAAAGCCTACTGTGCGGTCCACAGGTTTGCCGTTTTTGAACAGCACCATGGTAGGAATGCTGGACACACCAAACTGCACCGCAAGATCCTGTTCGTCGTCTACATTTACCTTGGCAACAACAGCGCTGTCGCCAACCTCTTTTTCTACCTCTTCCAGAACGGGGCCGAGCATCTTGCACGGGCCGCACCAGGGAGCCCAGAAATCCACCAGAACCGGTTTATCCTGATTGATCACCTTTTCAAAACTGCCTTTGTTGGTATGTAAAACTGCCATGTTGCGCCTCCTTTTGGCCTTCAGTTGTTTTCTATTACTAGTATACAGAAGAATTCGCCGAAAGATAGTAACAAAGTTACAAAAAAACACTGATCGCGGGCATGACAGGGCGCAAGGGGCACTGTGCAGGGACGCAATTCAGGGTACGGGGTCGAATTACCTCGCCGCCAGCTCGTACAGGAACAGGGAGGCTGCCTGGGCCACATTCAGGCTTTCAATATCGCCCGAGCCCGGAATGCGCACCAGATGATCGCAGGCGTCCTTTACCGCAGCAGAAAGACCGGTCTCCTCGTTCCCCAGAATAACCACCACAGCGGTTCCGGACGGGGCCAGAGAGGGCAAGTCGCGCAGGCGGTTGCGGGCACGATGGTCGGCACCGATGCGGGTAATGCGGCCGGCACACTGGCCGGAAAGCCAGGACATTGACGAGACGCGCCAGATATTCACGTATTCCATACCGCCCTGGGCTACCCGCCAGGTGCTGGTGGTAACATCGGCCTGTTCGTCCTCATCGCTGATGATCAGATTACAGATGCCGAAAAAGGCAGCGCTGCGTACAATGGCGCCCAGGTTATTGGCATTACCCACCCGGTCAAGGGCAACAATCTGCTCGCCGGTAAGAGCCCATGTCTCAAGCTGTTCCTGCTCAAGGCGCGGAATCTGCGGAAAATCAATCATGGCGACAACGCCCTGGTGGTGCACTGACTGGCACAGCTTTTCCAGCTCGTCATCAGTTTCCACAAGGCGGTAGACCCGGCGGGAGGCTGCCAGGGAGCGGCAGATATCGCCAAAAAACCGCGCACGGTCCTTATTAAAAAACAGGCGCTGTATACGCTCCGGGTGGCAGGCCGCAAGGGCCCTGACCGCCTCGAAGCCGCAGACGGCCAGTTCACGATGTTGTTTGTTCTTCATATAAAAAGTCCTTATCACCGGCGGGAAAATAGTTGCCGGCGGGAGGTATTGTACCATATCCGCTTGACGAAAAACAGCGATCTCGCTATCTTTTATGTTACCGAACGTTCGGTAACATGTTTGTACTCTACAGGTGTTACATACGGCATGACAGAAGACAAGAACCGTAAAGACCAGATTCTCGACGCAGCCTTCGCGCTGATACAGCTCAACGACCGCTGGAGCCTTTCCGAGGTTGCAGCGAGGGTGGGCGTATCAAAGACAGCCCTGTACCGGCACTACCGGAACAAGGCCGAGCTTGAAGACGCCATGCAGGCGGATCTGGCCTGCGCTATAACCCGTATTGCAGAAGATTTGCTGCGCGACAATTCCCCCGGTCAGGCGCGGCGGGCACGGACAGCCTTCCGTGCTCTCATGAGCGAGAACCCCGGCTATCTGTCCCTCTTTCTTACCTGCCTCTTTGCAGGAAACGGGTATGAAATGGAGCTGCTGCAGCGGGTCGCCGCCGGCTCGCAGGCGGTGGCCGCCTGGCTCGCAAAAGAACAGGCCCGCCCCGATGCAGCCCGCGCTGTTGTGTCGCGCCACTTTCTTAAATCCGCAGCGACCGTACTGGCCGCGAGCTTTCCCCTGCCGGGAACAGAGAAGCTTCAGCTGGCCATACTTGATTTTTGCTCAAGCGGCTTCCCCGCTTTGGCTGAGCCTGAGGCGCAGCGGCTGGACGAACTTGACAGCCTGTGCCGGGTGGAGATTCCCGAACAGGAACAGAACAGCCGCCTTCTCAAGGCCATTGCCGCAGCCATTCACGCTCACGGGGTGCGCGGTGCCACTATTGAGCGCATAGCTGAAGCAATGGGCACCGCAAAAAGCAGCCTTTATTTTTACTACAAAACAAAAGAAGAAATGCTGGCTGATCTACTGGAAACAGAAAACCGCACCGTTATGGGCTTTTGTCTTGACTGTGCCGGCCACGGCCGCACCCTGGCGGAACAGCTGTACATCATCATGAGTCTGCAGGCCCGCTATCTTGAAAAGCGGCCCGAGCTGGTTTCAGTGTTTAACTGGATGCGTTATGAGGCCTTCCAGAACATGCCCGATCCGCATTCACGCGAAGACCTGATCCGGTTCATGAAACCCTGGCATCTGAAAGAATTGTTTCCTTCAGGGACAGATCAGCTGTTGCAGGGTGTTGCAGTATTGAAGTGGGCATCTCTTCTTGCTACAAGCACAATCATTCAGGGAAACCGGCCGCAGCCGGAACCGCATATATCCGTTCACAGCATCCGCGACATGTTTTACAGCATGCTGCGCGGAGACAAGGAGCTACCATGAAACACACACTATCCGCGCTGGTTCTGCTGGCAGGCCTGGCAGCCGCGGCTTTCGCCCAAAGCGCCGCAGGGGCACCTGCAGTCGGCCCCCTGACCCTCACCGTAGAGCAGGCAGTAGAGCTGGCACTGCAGAACAACATTCAGCTGTCGTCTTCCACGATAGACCTGCGCATAAAACAGCGCGCCTGGCAGACCTCCTGGAAGGTCTTTATCCCGAATGTGCAGGCCTCCGGAACCCTTGCGCGAACCAATATGAACGAGATGATGATGGGTTCGACCCTGGTTCAGCTTGAAGAAAAAGAACGCTGGTCTGCCATGGGCAGTCTGGGAGCAAGCTTGAATTTAAGCCTTGCCCTTGTGGAAGGACTGCGCGCCACCCGGCAAAGCTACGAGGCAGGCCGCATCAGCTGGGATCAGGCCCGGTTTGAAACCGAACAGAATGTACGCATGGCCTTTTACGGCATACTGCTGCAGGAAGGAAGTCTGGCGCTGAGCCGCGACATGCTGGCTGTTGGCGAAGAGCGCGTTAGGCAGGCCCGAACCAATTACCTGAACGGCCTGATTCCGGAACTCACCTTCCTGCGGGCGCAGCTTCAGGTGGAAAGCCAGAAGCCGGAGATACAGAAGGCGGAACAGGAACTTGCCCGGCAAAAAGAACTGTTTGCCTTTTTACTCGGGCTGGAGCCCGGAACAGAGGTTGAACTGAGCGGATCCATCACCGCCCGGCAGCTGGATCTTGATGCAGCTGCCCTGGTAAACGGCAGGCTCGCAAACCGCTTTGATATTGCGTCTCTTGCAAAAAACATTGAGCTGATGCGGACACAGGTGCGGGCAACAGCACTGCAGCTGTATACACCGGCTCTCGTTTTAAACCAGACCTGGTCACCGCGCCTTTCGGCAATTGACGATAACTGGCTGGAGAAAGACAACTGGAAGGATAGCTCGGGGGCCTTCAGTGTTACCCTTGCGTTTAACCTGACCGCACTGCTGCCCTTTTCTTCGCAGGGGCAGAGCCTTCGGGAGCTGAAAGACACAGTGCGCAAAATGGAGCTGACCATGCAGCAGGCCGCCCGGATGGGAGAAACAGAAATCCGCACACTGGTGAACACCCTGGAACGCAACCGCGTTTCACTGGAGATTCTGCAGCGCAGCGTCGAGCTTGCCGAAAAAGCCTGGCGCCTTACCGAACAGGGATACCGGGCAGGAACGGTTGAATACCTTGACCTGAAAGACGCCGAAAACAGCCTGCATCAGGCAAAGCTCGGCCTTCTGGTGGAGCAGTTCAACTATACAACAACCCTGCTTAATCTGGAAAAGGCTGTGGGCGGCAAACTGACACAGCAATAACGCACACAGAAAAAGACAACCGGCGCACCGTATACCAGGGGTGCAGGCATATACAAGGAGTTTATAATGAAGATTCGAAAACGATTCGCCGTACTTTCGGCGGTCATAATTCTGGCGGCAGCAGCAGGCCTTTCCATTGTTATCTCGGGACAGGCATCAAAGCGCGCCCAGGCAGAGGCAGCCGCAGAAACTGCCGAAAACGCCTTTGCTGTTTCCACAACAACAGCGGTTCGCGGCGATCTCAAAGATTATCTGGAATTCGGAGGCGATGTGGTTGCACGAACTTCCATAGATGCCCTTCCTGATGCCTCCGGCCGTATAACCGAAGTGCGCGTGTCTGTCGGAGACCGGGTTGAAAAGGATCAGGTGATAGCCATGGTGGACGCATCCCGCCCCGGCATGAACTTTGCACCCAGCCCGGTCAAAGCACCAATAAGCGGAACTGTTACTGCAGTATCGGTAGTGCCCGGCAGTATGGTTGCACCCCAGATATCTGTAGCACGGATAGGGCGGATGGACACACTGGAAATTACCACCCAGGTACCCGAACGGTACGTGTCAAAGATCCGCCAGGGACTTGATGCAACCCTGCGCTTTGACGCATGGCCCGGCGCAGCCTTCCCGGCCCGCGTTACCGAAGTGTCCCCGGTGCTTGATGCGACATCCCGTACCATGACCGTTAAACTGATGCCGGTGAACCAGGATGCCCGCATCAAGGCCGGCATGTTCGCCCGCATCAGGCTGGTAACCGATACCCGGACAAATATTGTAAAAATACCGCAGGCTGCTGTCATCAGCCGCTTTGGCGAAGCCTTTGTTTTTGTCGTTGCAGAAGAAGTCAAAACCGAAACAGCTGAGGACGGAAGCGAAACAACGCGAACCGAAACCCGCGTCAGCCGCCGCCCGGTCACTCCCGGCATACGCGTAGATGACCGGATGGAAATTCTGTCAGGTATTTCTACAGGCGAAGAGATTGTAGTGCGCGGGCAAAGCCTTCTTGAAGACGGATCTCTGGTCAATGTCGTGTCACGGGTAGAACCCCTGAGCGCACGGGAGAACGACTGATGAGTATATCAAAAACAGCTGTTAACCGGCCCACAACGGTCGTTATCATATTTGCAATACTGGCAGCCCTTGGCCTGTATACCCTGGTTGACCTGCCGCTGGACCTGCTGCCGGATATAGAGCTTCCCTATGTTGCCATATCCACCACATATCAGGGCGCAGGCCCTGAAGAGGTTGAGCGCCGTGTTACCCGACCTCTGGAAAGTATTATCTCCAGTGTTTCGGGCATCGAGTATCTGGGGTCCACCTCCTCCTACGGGCAGAGTCTGATCTACATGCAGCTGACCTTCGGCAGCAATCTGGATGAGGCGATGAACGACATCCGTTCAAAGCTGGATTACGTTAAAAGCATGCTGCCGGCGGATGCCGCAACCCCGATGATCTTCAAGATGGACCCCAACATGATCCCCATCATGTTCTATTCCATCAGCGGCAGCCGCTCGCCGGAAGAACTGCGGGATTATGCCGAAGACATAATTCCCCGGCTTGAACAGATAGACGGTGTAGCTTCGGCCTTTGTTTCCGGTGGCCGCGAAAAAGCGGTTATTGTGGAAATTCCCCGGGACCGCCTGCAGGCCTATAACCTGACAATCACCCAAATTTCCCAGCTTATGGGCGCCCAAAACCTGCAGATAGCCGGCGGAACCATCACCGAGCAGGAACTCAATTATTCAATCAGCACGGTCGGAGAATACCGCTCCCTCGAAGATATCAGGAATACGGTAATATCCTACAAAATGGCCGGAGCAACGGTCGGGCCGACGGGTCTCATCCCCGGTACCATGGCAACCATCCGTCTGCGCGACATTGCAAATGTGTATGAAGGCTTCAAGGAAACAGACTCCCTGTACTACATGGACGGCGTACCGGCCGTGCGCATGGCGATCCAGAAACAGAGCGGCAAGAACTCGGTTCAGACCGCACGGGCTGTCAAGGCTCGCATGGATGAAATAATCGCCGATTCTCCCTCAGATATCACTATTACCCAGACCGGCGACACCACAGAAATTATTGAACGATCCGTAAGCAACGTGGCCTCCACGGCAATACAGGGAGCCATACTGGCTGTCATTGTGCTTTTTGTATTCCTGCGCAGCTTCCGAAGCACCTTGATCATCGGGCTGACCATCCCGATCTCGCTTGTCCTGACCCTGGGCGTCATGTTTTTTTCCGGAATGACCCTCAACATCATGACTCTTGCAGGTCTTGCACTGGGAGTCGGTATGCTTGTGGATAACTCCATTGTAATTCTGGAGAACATCTACTCATACCGCGAAAAAGGCGCCAAGCCGGTCAGCGCGTCCATCCTGGGCGCGCAGGAAATGACAATGGCCATAACCGCCTCGACCCTGACCACCATTTGTGTATTTTTACCCCTTTTGATGTACCGACGCCAGCTCGGGCTTATCGGCGAGATCTTTCAGGGTCTGGCCTTCACCGTCGTTATCTCGCTGGTCTGTTCTCTTGTAGTTGCCCTGATTCTGGTTCCGGTTCTTACAAGCAAGTATCTGAAACTGGGAAGCAAGCGCGAAAAAGAGCTGGAGCGCCAGTGGCTTATAGAACAGGGTGTTGCGGTAGCAGAAAAAAAGACGACCTTTATCGGACGCTGCGACGAAGCTATGGGCCGTTTTTTTTCCAGACTGGATAATGCCTACGCAACGATTGTACGCAAGATATTGCACCATAAATTTATAACACTGCTGGCAATCAGCGTCCTTTTTCTGATCAGCCTGATCATGATACCGGTCGTCGGGTTTGTGTACATGCCGGAACAGGCAAGCGACTCTGTGCGGGTATCGCTCACCATGCCGGTTGGAACCAGCATGGAAGCGACAGAGTCAGTTTTGCAGCAGCTGGAACAGGTTGTATACCGCGAGATCAAGGGATATACCAACGTAACAATCCTTGTAGGTTCATCCGGCATGTTCGGCTTCGGTTCTTCAGGAACCTATACCGGTGAACTTACCATTAATCTGCCGCGTGTAAAAGAACGAATTATGGATGAGGAGCAGATCCGCGAAATACTTCGTTCTCACTTCCAGGATTTTCCGGGCGCAACCTTTACCATCGGAACCGGAGGGGGCATGAACCTTGGCGGCGGGACTTCTGCAGTTTCCATTTCGGTAAAATCCGAGGATATGGACAAGGGCCGTGCGACAGCGCAGGCTATCCGGACCATTCTGGAAACCGGGGCTGCAGACATGATAACCGACCCCCAGATAGATCTTAAGGACGGATTGCCGCAGGTTAACATTATTGTTGACCGCGACCGTCTGTATAACCTGGGTCTGAACATCTTCAGTGTCGGCCAGGAAATCCGTGCAAACATCGCAGGTGTTACCGCTACACGATATCGCCAGGGCGGTGTTGAAACTGATATTCAGCTGATGCTTGCCCGCGAAGACCGGGCGAGCCTTACCGATCTTGAGCAGATATTTGTTACAAACGCCCAGGGCCTGCGCATTCCGGTTTCCAGTTTTGCCCGCTACGAAGAAGGGGTTTCACCGATCAGCATCAACCGCGAGGGACAAACCCGTGTTATACGGGTAACCGCCGGAGCTATGCCCGGGGTACAGATAACAACAATCCAGCCAAAGATTGAAGAACTGATCATGAAGGGCATTCCCCGCGATGATGATGTGCGGATTGAATTCGGCGGTGATTTTGAGGATTTGATGAAGGCATTGAAACAGTTCGCTGTCATAATACTTATGGCAGCCATTCTGGTATTCGGTGTCATGGCAAGCCAGTTTGAATCATTGCTTGATCCCTTTATTGTTCTGTTTACCCTGCCATTAACCGTGGTCGGAATCGTGCTGATATTCGGGCTTATGGGTACTCCTTTAAACGTGCTGACAGCCGTCGGGCTTTTGATTCTGGTAGGAATTATTGTAAACAACGGTATTGTTCTGGTTGATTACACCAATCTGCTGCGCAAACGCGGATTAAGCCTGACCGATGCCTGTGTGGAAGCTGCCCGCAGCCGTCTGCGGCCCATCCTTATGACCACACTTACAACAGTGCTTGGCCTTGCTCCGATGGCCTTTCTGCCCGGTGAAGGAAGCGAGATGGTTCAGCCGATCGGCCAGACGGTTCTTGGCGGCCTTGCCTTCGGAACCCTGATGACCCTGTTCCTTATGCCGGTACTGTATTACGGCTTTAACCGCTGGCGTGAACGGCGGATTGAAAAACGGGCTGCCCGGCTTTCGATTACTGCAGCAGGAGGAGTACAATGAGACGCATCGAAATCATTTTCAGCCAGGCGATTGAAGAAGATCTTGTAGCTGCCCTCAAGAAAATTGGAGAAGACAGTTTCTACACCATCATCCCCGGAGTACGAGGCAGGGGTTTTTCCAGCCCCAAGATGGGAGACGCTGTCTGGCCGGGTTCCAACGAGATCATGATTATCTACTGCAAAAAAGACGCTGCGGAAAAGATTGAAGGCTGCGTAAAGGCCCTTCAGAAACGTTTCCCGGATGAAGGGCTTGCACTCTTTATGATGAAGGATTCATAAAAAAAGGGCCGACAGGCATCGGGTTTGTCGGCACACTGCAAACCATTTGCCTGACGGAACGAATCACGGTACACTGGCCGCAAGGAGTTATGCATGAAAAAGTATCTGCTCATTGCGGCCGGTGTTACTTCTCTTTCGGCCGGAGTCGTCGGCATCTTTGTACCGGTACTGCCCACAACTCCCTTTTTGCTTCTGGCGGCAGCCTGCTTTTTACGCAGCTCCCGCCGCCTCTATGACTGGCTGACAGGACACCCTCATCTGGGACCCTATATATCAAATTACCTTACATACCGCGCTGTAACCCGCCGTTCAAAAATCATCTCGATAACCCTGTTGTGGCTCGTTCTCGGCTCTTCAATCGTGTTTGCTGTAAGCCTGTGGTGGGTACGGCTGATTCTCGCAGCGGTCGGCTGCGGGGTAACAATACACCTTGCAACGATGCGCACACTTACGGCAGAAATGCTGGAAGCAGGGCGACAGGAGCTTGCAAAAGCGAACTCAGAAAATAATGGATGCGGCGATTACAGCAGCGATTGAAAGCAGTGACACAGCCTGCAGCAGCCGCTCTCCTGCAGTCGGCCGGTACTCAAGGTACCGGCTGTGTTTTTTTACTGTTCCGTAATACCGGGCACTGATGGCCTGTGCAAGCCGCTCCGCCCGCACCAGGGTGCGGACAACAAGCGGCACAAACAGCGATATGGAAGAACGCATCCGCGCAAGCGGATTACCCCTCACCTCGGCAGCGCCCCGGATAATACGGGCGGTTGCGATGCGCAGTGCCTCGCCGTGCAGCAAATTCATGAAACGGAACACAACAGCGGTCATCAGCGACAGATCTCTCACCGGCACACCGATGCGTCCCATCGGAGAAAGCAGGTCTTCAATACCGTACCGGATTTCGGTTCGCCCGGTAATCCAGATAAAAACAGACAGGGGCATTAAAAGAAGAACAAAGCGGATAATGAACCAGTAACCGGGAATGCCTGACGGAAAAAGAAAATACTGAAGCAAAAGTAAAACAGCAAACCAGGGCATAATGGTTATAAAAGAACGAAACAGCCTTTTGAGCGGATAGCGGGCAAGAAGAACCACAGCAAACTCAACAAGCCCGAGAGCTGCCGCAAGATACAGGTTTTGCACAGCTAACGCTGCGCTTATAAGGGCAAGAGGCAACAGATATTTGGTCAGGGGTGAAAGCTCATGCAATGTACCCTGCCGGGAGACCGGGCCGTCAGGTACTGCAGAGCGCAGGCGGGCCAGATAACTCTGCGAGGGAGTCAGTTTTCTGCGGACCGGTACGGCAGCTGATTTTCTTGGAGCAGCCGCGGCCTGCAAACAGATCTTCCGGTCAGCAATCGCAGCCTCTTCCTCCCGGTTGGTTGTAAACACAACAGTGCGTCCCTGAGCCCTCAGGTCCTGCAGTACTGCGAGGATTCGTGCCCGGCTTCGAACATCCAGTGCGGATGTTGGTTCATCAAAAAGAAGGACAGGGCGCTCCATCGCGAGTATTCCGGCAAGGGCTGCCTTGCGGCGCTCGCCGCCGGACAGGGTAAAGGTTCTCCGGTCACGGAAACGGGCATAGGGCAGCCCGGTAAGATCCATCGCCCGGGCGACAGCGTATACAAGATCCCTTCCGGTCAGGCCCTGGTTCCGCGGCCCGCTGGCCACATCGTCCGCCACAAATTCCGCAAAAAGCGAAGCCTCGCTTTCCTGCACCGCAAGAGCCGGCAGGGGATCAGCGGGATATAAAACATCACCGGAGTCTGGAACCCGCAGACCCGAAAGCAGCTCAAGCAGCGTCGTCTTGCCGGAACCGGACTCGCCGGTAATTGCCACCAGCTCGCCCTGATACACCTCAAGGTCAAACCCTGTTAAAGGCCCCGCCGTTAACTGCGAACAGCAAAGGAGGGGTTCGCCCTCACGGCTGACCTGCGCCGGGCGAACAGCATCAACAGCATCAACATCCGGACAAAGCCCCCAGCGCACCAGATCGTCAGTACGGCAGGCTGAAAGAGCCTCCGGCGAACCGTCAAAGACCACCTTGCCGGAATAAAGCACGACAACCCGGCAGGCGCGGGCAGCCTCTTCAAGATCATGTGTAATATGAAGGATTGTGCCGCCAGAGGCATGAAGGCGGTCCAGATAGTCCAGCACCGAGGCACGGGCGAGAGGGGCCAGCATGGAAGTCGGTTCATCCAGCATGAGCAGTGCGGCTTGCAGGGCCTGAGCGCCCGCAAGGGCAAGATGCTGCTTCTGCCCTGAGGTCAGATCATCGCTTTGACAACCGGCAAGTCCTGTCAGTTCAAATTCCTTCAAAGCCGCACTGACTCGATCTTTCATCACTGCCTGTTCAAGTCCCAGGTTTTCAGGACCGAAGGCAACATCAAGCTCAACGGTTTCTGCTATCAGCTGATCCCCCGGCGACTGGAAAACCAGGGAACAGGGGGTTGATCCGGCATCAAAAAATTCTACCGCGCCCGGAGGAGATTCAAGAAGACCTGCGATGCAGCGCACAAGAGTGCTTTTTCCGGAACCATTGGCTCCCAGCACCGCCAGATATTCTCCGGACTGCACCTCAAGAGACACTCCATCAAGGGCGGCGTTTTGGCTGTGAGGATAAGAAAAATGCAAGGAATCAATACGCACCAATGCGCTCATGCCTTATTATAGACAATGCAGGGACATGAGCACAAGGACAAACCCATATTTATCTTGACGCGAACAGGCATTAGTGTCATTATCGGGTCATAAAAGTGGAGGATTCTTTATGAAAGAACAAACCGTTTCCTACATCCGCAAAATTGTCGTTACCGGAGCGCTCGGCGCCCTGGCAGTCTTTCTTGGCGCTACACGTCTGGGCTTCTGGCCCTGGTTTACCGGAGCGTCCATAACAGTCATGCACATTCCCGCCATCATCGGAGCTGTGCTGGAAGGACCCATTGTCGGTATCGGTATCGGCGCAATATTCGGCGCCTTCAGCCTGCTGCAGGCAAACCTTAACCCTGTAGGTTTTGACGCCCTTTTCCGCAACCCCCTGGTCTCGGTTCTGCCCCGCATCCTTTTTCCGCTGGCAGCCTGGGGCTTTTATAAGCTGTTCGGAAAAAAATACAAGATGCCTGCAATCGCTGCCGCTGCGGTAGTTGCATCCCTGGTTCACACCGCCCTGGTGCTGGGAATGCTGGTTGTAACCAACGGCTCGGGAATCTTTACCGGTGGTGATGCTTCTGTAAGCATCTGGACTGTGCTTGGAAGTATTTTTGTCGCCAACGGTGTGCCAGAAGCCATTATGGCCGGTGTGCTCACAACTCTGACAGCCGCTGCAGCTGCCGGCATTGCCGGAAGCCGTAAAAAATCAAAGCTGGCAGCCGAAGACATCGATTCCATCAGCAGCCCTGATGCATAAACGACACTGGCTTCCCCTGGTCAGAAAGGCCCTTGCCGAAGATCTCGGCAGGAACGGGGATGTGACCAGCAGTTCCATATTCCCGTCATCGGCCAGGTCAGTGTTCATCCTTCTAGCAAAGGATGACGGCATTCTGTGCGGAGCGGAGATTTTCGAAGCTGTATTCCGCCGCCTTGACCGCTCAGCCCGGGTCGACTGGTATTTCCGTGACGGACACCCCCTCAAAAAAGGCGACATAGTCGCCCGGGTGAGCGGCCGGACCCGGACCATCCTTTCCGCCGAGCGTACTGCGCTTAACCTTATATCACACCTTTCTGGAGTTGCCACCCGGACAGCTCATTTTGTGCGCGCCGCTGACGGCGCAGTTCGCATACTCGATACGCGCAAAACCATACCGGGCCTTCGTGTACTGCAAAAATACGCAGTTGTAACCGGCGGGGGCGAAAACCACCGGATGGGCCTTCACGACATGGTTATGATCAAAGACAACCATGCCGATGCCGCAGGCGGAATTACCCCGGCAGTCAAAGCAGTTCGAAAACGCTACGGGAAACGCTTCAAGATCGAAGTGGAAGCCCGCAGCATTGATGAGGTTACAGAAGCGCTTGCCGCAGGTGCCGACCGCATCATGCTGGACAACATGACAAACGAAGAAATGACCGAAGCGGTTGCCCTGATAGCCGGAAGGGCTGAAACCGAAGCCTCCGGCAACATGACAATCGAACGGCTTTCTACCCTCACCGGCATCGGACTCGACTTTGTGTCCTTCGGCGAGCTCACCCACTCTGTCCGGGTATTTGATTTTTCTTTAAAGCAGGAGTCCTGAACATGAACAGCGCACCGCTATCAGAGCGCGACAATGAAGACCTTCAGGCCGTACGGGCTTTGCGCGCCGGGATGGACGGCACAGTCCTTATAGCAGCTCACCACTACCAGAGGCCTGAAATCGCAGCCCTCGCAGATATCCTGGGAGACTCCTACAAACTCGCTGTTCAGGCAGCGGGGCGAAGCGAACCCTTTGTAATCCTGGCCGGTGTACGCTTTATGGCAGAAAGCGCAGCTGTATATGCCGGCGGGCACCAGACCGTATTGCTGACCGACCATGCGGCAGGCTGTCCCATGGCCGATATGATTGACCGCGAAACTGCTGAATCCGTATTAACCCGGCTTGAACACATAAGCGGTCCCGAAGTTATTCCGGTAACCTACATGAACTCCTGGAACGCAACCAAGGCTTTTACCGGCGTTCACGGCGGCTCCATCTGCACCTCGGGCAACGCCCGCGCAGTGCTGTCACATTATCTGGATAACGGAAAGCGCATCTTCTTCATGCCTGATTACAACCTCGGCATGAACACGGCCCGGGCCCTCGGCCTCGGCGAGGCAGAAATTTGTGTTCTTGCCAGAGACGGCTCCTTCAAACCCTCAGCTGATCCGCGCACAGCCCGTATCTTCCTGTGGGACGGATACTGCCATGTACACACTCTTTTTTCTGTTGCGGACATCGCAACCGCCCGCAGCTCTGTGCCCGGGATTAAAGTAATAGTTCACCCGGAGTGTTCTCCCGATGTTGTCGAAGCTGCTGACGATAACGGTTCCACCGAAGGACTCTATCGCATGCTTGAAGCAGCACCAGCCGGTTCCAGCTGGACAGTCGGTACAGAGGCACGCTTCGTCGACCGCATGATCGCCCTGTTTCCGGATAAGCGGATCATGCATCTCAAACATTCCCTGTGCCCCAATATGGCCCGCACCAACCCGGCAAATCTGCGAAGTGCTCTTGAAGCTGTAAAACGCCACATCGCAACCGGGGAGCGGCTGCCGGCAATCACTGTTCCGGAACAGGAGCGCGAGGATGCCCGGCGCGCTCTTGATGCAATGGTAGCAATAACCAATGCGCAGCGTACATGATGTTGTAGTAGTCGGCTGCGGCATCGCAGGGCTTACCTGCGCCATCCGCTGCCGGGAAGCCGGCCGCTCGGTTCTGGTCCTGACAAAAACAGACGCCCCGGAAGACACCAACACAAACCTTGCACAGGGAGGCATAATTGCCTGGCGCGAGGGTCAGCATAGCGAGCTTCTGGAACGCGATATCCGTGCTGCAGGATGTGATTACAACGACCCCGAAACAGTTGCCCGCTTTTCACGGGAAGCACCGCACAGGGTCTTTGATTTTCTTATCGACCGGGCGGGTGTTCAGTTCAGCCCCGCCGCCGACGGCAGTCTTGATTACACCGAGGAAGCAGCGCACAGCGAGCGGCGCATATTGCACTTTGAAGACCACACCGGCGATACCATACAGCATGCATTGCTTGATCTCGCCATTAAAACAGGCGTTGAGCTCCGAAGCGCCTGGACTGCTGTCGACCTGATTACCAACGATCATCACTCCCGCGACCCGCGTGAATTGTACCGGCCGCGCGAGGTACTCGGCCTTTACGTCCTTGAAAACTCAACAGGACTGGTGCATACGGTCTTTGCTGACGCAGTAGTCCTTGCTACCGGCGGCATCGGCAATATCTATAAATTTACTACAAATCCGCCGGCAGCCACAGGGGACGGCCTTGCGATGGCGCACCGGGCAGGGGCCGATATCATCAACTGCGAGTTCATGCAGTTTCATCCGACTTCCCTTTTCCACAAGGATATCAAGCGGTTCCTGATCTCGGAATCACTTCGCGGTGAGGGCGCAAAACTTGTTGACCGCACCGGCCAGCCCTTTATGGAACGGTACTCAAGTCAGGGTGATCTTGCACCCCGCGATGTGGTCAGCCGCGGCATCTTTGAAGAAATGGCCCGCCAGGGTGTCGAATATCTGATGCTGGATCTTGCCGGAAACTACCGGGGCTCAGAACCGATTGAAACCCGGTTTTCGCGCATCTACACAACCTGCCTGAAAGGCGGAATAGACATTACCCGGCAAGCAATACCGATCGTACCGGCAGCCCATTATTTCTGCGGCGGCATCAAGGTCGACTCTGCAGCACGCAGCTCGCTTCGCAGGCTCTATGCGGCAGGAGAGGCTTCCTGTTCAGGTCTGCACGGCGCAAACCGGCTTGCATCAACATCGCTTCTGGAAGGACTGCATCAGGGCTGGGATGCCGCTGCCGATATCTGCACAGCCGCAAGCGGTGCCAGCCAGCAAGAGCTTGCCGCACGCCGCGCAGAGATTCCGGACTGGGAATTTCCCCGGCAGGCAGAGCAGTTTGAACTGCCGCTGATCTATCAGGACTGGAATATGATAAAGCTCACAATGTGGAACCAGGCGGGCATCGTGCGCACCCGGCGCGGTCTTGAGCGGGCACAGGCCGATCTCAACTACCACGCCCACCGCATCACCAAATTCTACCGCGAAGCCGAGCTTAACCGCGACATCATCGAGCTGCGCAACGGAGTAACCGCAGCACAGCTGGTTGTCGGAGCTGCCTTTCACAACCAGCGCTCAGTAGGCTGCCACTACCGGAAGGACTAACAAGTCTCACGTTCTTCAGCACCCTGCTAGAACAGCAGCGCCTCGAAATAGTCCCGGTTATCCAGATACACCGACTCAAAGGCGCCCAGGCTTATCACCGTTACAATATCCCCGTCGGGCTTGAACAACTT
>CAZXJV010000037.1:0-26080 GCA_964641135.1 uncultured Treponema sp.
CCCTGCGGTTTGCTTCGGGGACTATGCAGCAGTAGATGCCCAGCCGGCTTGCCCGTTCTACCGCCGCCAGAACCCCGGTTACCGGACGAACCGCACCTGAAAGCTCAAGCTCACCCAGGACAAGTACCCCTGATGCGGTATCCCGTCCATGGGCTGTCATTCCCGCAGAAGACAGGAGGGCAAGGGCCATCGGTAAATCAAAACCGCTTCCCTCTTTTTTTACATTCGCCGGGCTCAGGTTTATTAAGATACGATCCCGGGGAAATTCGATGCCGGAATTCCTGATAGCAGCCCTGACCCGTTCCCGGGCCTCGCGTACAGCCCCGTCAGGCAGGCCGACAATATCAATTGCGGGTATACCCCTCCGTAAATCCGCTTCAACCTTTATCAACTCGCCCTCATAGCCAAAGGGCAAGTAACTGAATACCTGCATCTATTCCTCCAGAAAATCTGCTTGTGCTGTTTAATTGGTAGTGTTGATGCAGGAACCGCGGTTTGGCTGAATGTGCTTGCGGTTTCACAGGGAATTGACTACAGTACTACCAGGGTTTCGATAAACAAGGATTTTCTGTCAGGAACCTGCAGTGGTTTTGACTTGCTTCATGACCATGCCAATACTTTGTGCCGGGAGTTACATAACTGTGGATAGATCTGCTTTGCATCCGAAACTAGCCGCCCAACTGACAGCCGATGGAGTAGATCTGGATAGAATGCTGTCCTTTCTTGAAGATCTTAATGCGGGGCGGTACGATTCTGCCGATCTTCCCGCTGCGGCAGGAGTTCCCTCCCTTGATCATCCTTCGATTTTCGATCGCCGCTCAGGCATCGGCCTGCGTATTTCCCGTGTTCATGCAGTCCGGAAACTTGCCGGCTTTGCCTTTCCCCTGTCTTTACTGGATGACTGCGAGGCAGACGGCGATGATGTGATTATTACTCCGGAGAAACTTGAAACCATTGGAATACGGCTTTATGGAAAAACCGCTTTCGGGGTTCTTAATGGAGGTTCTGCTTCAAGTTATGCAGACCACAAAAAAAACAGTGCGCTTAATTCTGCCGCCTGGAAACGCTACCAGTCTGTTTTTTCCGATATGGAACTGTTATGCCACGGAAAACCCAAGGGAATTACCCCGTCATTTATTCATCCTGACGGCAGTCCCGGCTGGAGTTTTCTGGAAATGAAGTTACGTGCTGTGGCTTTGGAGCGGCTCAGGTATGAGCGTGTTACCGGTTTGCCGGCAGCCGGGGCATTGCCGTTTTTTCAGATGACCAGTGTGATGACAGATGCCGCAATTTCTGCCGCCTTGCAGGACTATGCATCCAGTCCCTTGCTGAATTTTCCGGGTGCCGCGCCTGTAATGGTTCGTTCTGCCATGCAGCGGATGATGGCTGCTGTTTCGCATTCTTCAGAAGGAGCTCCGCGCAGAATTTTTGACCGGGCATATGGTAATGAGCATTGCGGTATCGCCATGCCGGGCGGACATGGCCAGAATTTTGAGGTGCTGGGACCATTGTACCGTTCTCTCCGTGAGGAAGGGTACAAATATGTCTGGCTCGGTAATATCGACAATATGGGGTACACCCCCGACCCCGTTTCTCTTGCAGTGCTAGCCATAAAAGGTGCTGACGCTGCCTTTGAAGAGTCAGTCCGCACCGAAATGGATGTAAAGGGGGGTATTTTGGTCTGTGACAACAGGGGGCGATTGACGGCCGGTGATATCGGACCGATGGTTTCAACAGAACAGATGCTCGCTTACGAGGCTGAAGGAAATACCGTCCTTTTTAACTGCGGTATAGGCCTTTTTGATCTGGATGTACTGGTGCCGCGTCTTGACCGGATTCCATTCGAGTTGCCCCTGCGAATTACAGACCAGGACAAGGATGCAGGCCGCTATGCCCAGGCGGAGCAGATAACCTGGGAAGTAATCGGTTTGCTGGATAATCCCTTATTCTTTGCTGTTGAAAAATCTTCCCGTTTTTTGGCCGCAAAGATGCTGATGGAGACTATCATGACCAGTATTCCTGCAGAACCTGAAATGGGAGCCTTTGCCGCTGTCTCGCGCACACTGCATACAGGACTGAATACACTGATGAGTACAGCATACGGTCTTGAATTGCGCGGAGACCGCTGGTTTCCTGCCGAAAAAAAATAAAAAAATATTCTTGACAAATAGGTAAACCGGTTTAATAATGAATCAAACGGTATCAAACCGTGAAAATCAAATGTCTTTGATTAAATGGAGGAGACAAATGAAGAAGATTCTTTTTGTGGCGATCAGCCTGATTCTTCTTGCCGGCCTGTTTGTTGGCTGTGCAAAGAAGGATTCCGCTATTGAACTCGAGATGTTCTACTACAAGCAGGAGAACAGTGAAGGACTCGAGAAGCTTATCGCCGCGTTCACAAAGAACACCGGTATCAGGATTAAAACCCTGATTATTGCCAACGATGCTGATGCTACCATGTCTACACGGGCTGCCCAGGGCAAGCTTCCTGACATTCTGCAGATGCAGAGCTATGCACGTGTTCAGGAATATGCCCGCAACGGTTTCATCCTGGACCTGACAGATCAGCCTGTACTGAGCCAGGTGCTGGAAGATTCAAAACCTGCTGTAACCTACAATGGCAAGCAGTATGCCCTTCCGATGGATTATGCCGGTATCGGTATCATCTATAACAAGGAAATCTTCAAGAAGTATAACCTTGCACCGCCCACCACAGCCCGTGAACTGGAGCGTGTTTGCGCCACTCTCAAGGCTAACGGTGTGCTTCCCTTTGCCGGTCTTCTTGCAGAGAACTGGTCAGCCGGTCACTTCATCACCCTGGTACACACTGCGCTGCTCGTCGGCGAAAAAAACATTCCTGTTGACAAGTTCATCGCCGACATGAATGCAGGTGCTACCAGCTGGGGTGTTGTAGACACTGCCAAACTGTTCAGCACCATGGATTTCTATCTGAACAACATGGATTCTAAAGCTGCTGAGTGGAACTGGAACGAGCAGCAGGCTGCTTTTGCCCAGGGACAGGCTGCAATGATGGTTCAGGGTCTGTGGTCATATGGCGCTGCAATCGGCAACAATCCTGACCTGGACTGCGGTTTCATCCCCTATCCGATTTTCAACGATGCATCGATGAACAAGATGTATGCTGATATCGACTCCGCTTTTGCTGTTTCTTCACAGTCTTCTGCTGCAAAGCAGGAAGCTGCCCTGAAGTTCCTCAACTGGCTGTCCAGTGCAGAAGCCCAGAAGATCTGGATCGAAGATTACAAGCTGGTACCCGCATTCAAGGGTGCTGACCTGTCTTCCATGAAACAGCCCTTCCAGGACCTGCTGGCTACTGTAGCTGCCAAGGGTGCCTATCCCTGGGCCTTCTCCATGTATCCCACAGCCGCATTTGAAGATGCTGCCAAGAACGGTGCCCAGCAGTACATGTTCCGCAGAATGTCTGCTGCACAGGTTGTCGCCGAAATCGACCGCACCTGGGCTGCCGCTGCCAAATAAGTTGACCTGATCTGTCCGGACGAAACAGACTGTTTTGTCCGGACCAGTTCTTGTCAGGCCCTTTTGGGCCGCGCTCTTGCTCTACGGAAGGCCGTGGTTTGGTTATCGCGGCCTTCTTCTTTAAAGCCTGCTTTGTCCCGGAGGCATTGTTTATGGTTGAATCCAAATATAGACGGCATATCCAGTTTGCGTTTTTTTTGTTGCCGGCCCTTGTTTTGTACATCATTTTTTTCATCTATCCCTTTGTTCACGGGTTTTATATTTCCATGACCAATTGGGACGGTTTAACCCCGCGCGTCCCCAATTTCTTTCAGGCCAGTGTGTTTGAACAGGATATACTGGGGAAGATACGCAAAGAACAGGATCGAGATTTCCTTAAGAGTATGTATACCTATAATCCCCAGGCGGATACGTATACACGCATGGCCATTGAAGGCCGGGACAGAAACCGTGCACAGCGTTTGATAACCGGCACCGGATTTCAGCCCGAAAGAAACCGCTTTGTCGGAATCAAGAATTATACTGATATTCTGACCGGTAAAGTTGGCGGCTCTTTTTACCCCCGAACATTTGAACGAAATTTCTATAATACAGGATCGGCTCTTCCTTTCAGGATTCCTTCTGCAGGGTTAGAGAAGAATCTGATCAGAAAGCTTGATGATACCGAGCTGCGTATTTTTAATTATTATTATACCCGCAGCGGAGATCACTATGAACTTCAGCAACGCTACGGCGAGCTTGCCTTTGAAGACCGTATCTGGGATGCGATCGGAAAGAGTGAGGCCGTGGCTGTTTCGGATACAGACATCGGTTCTCTTATACGTTCCGTAAAAAACCTCTCGCTTACTCAAGACCGTGGGGCCTTCGATTCCCTTCTTGACGGATTTGTCACACAATATCGTCTGGCACCTGCTGTAGTGCAGGAGTTCAAGTCTGCAAATGAAGGATTGTTTTCTCTGGGTGCCATAAAGCTGCTTCTGGCTGCCCGATGGACAGCCCCGGGTTACGATATGGGCGTTATCGGTTTTACCTTCTTTTTTGCAATCTTTTCTGTAATTGGTATAAATGTGCTGGCCTTTGCCCTTGCCCTCGCCCTGGATTCAGGAATACACGGGCAGCGTGTTCTGCGTTCAGTATTCTTTTTGCCAAACGTTCTTTCCATGATTATTGTTGCTCTTATCTGGCGAATGCTGTTTTTTCAGTTTTTCCCCCGGATAACCGGTATTAATCAGTGGCTCAGTGATGCTGCGAAGACTCCCTGGCTTCTGGTTATGGTTGCTGTCTGGCAGGGCGCCGGATATTACATGATTGTGTATCTCGCCGGGCTCCAAAATATTCCGACTGATGTTGTGGAAGCGGCTTCAATCGACGGGGTTCGTCCGTGGCAGAGATTCTTTTATATAACGCTGCCGCTGATTATTCCAGCCATTACTATTTCATTGTTTCTTACTATAGCCAATGCTCTGAAGAGCTTTGATCTGATTTACGCAATGACCTCCGGGTCTGCGTATACATATGGAACCGTGCCTATAGTTCTGGATATCTACTTTGATGCCTTCGCCCGAAAACATGCAGGTTTGGCAACTGCCAAAGCAATGCTGCTGTTCCTGATCATTTTTGCGATCACAGGACTTCAGTTGTATGTCATGAAACGCAAGGAGATCGAATCATAATGGCAAACAAACATCGAATCTTTTACAAGAATCTGATGACCATCATCATGGTCCTTATAGCGATAGTTTTTTTCTATCCGATTATTTATGTGATTATTAACGCATTCAAGCCGGAAGCCCAGATTACTCTTAACCCGATGGCGTTCCCGACCTCGTTATATCTGGAAAACTTTACCCGCGCATGGTCTGTTATGAATTTCCCCAGGGTCTTTCTTAACACCCTGTTCATTACCACTCTTGGACTGGTTGGAATAATCCTGACCAGTTCGATGGCCGCCTACATACTGGCGAGAACGGATACCAAATTGTCCTGGATACTCTACGGTTTTTTTGTTTTCGCTCTGGTTATTCCTTTTCAGATTATCATGGTTCCCGTGGCGGTTCTTGCTTCGGATCTTAAACTGATGAGCATTCCCGGAATAATTCCCATGTACTGGGGACTTGGCGCACCGATGGCAGTGTTCATGTTTCACGGTTTTGTGAAAAGCGTTCCGCGTGAACTTGAAGAATCGGCCTCTATCGATGGTGCCGGCCGTATGTACATCTTTTTTGCGATTGTATTCCCTTTGCTGAAAACAATCATTGCAACAATTGCTGTCATAGATGCCCTGTGGCTGTGGAATGACTTTCTGCTTCCCATGATCGTTGTCAAGCAGGGTACCATACAGCTTGCCCAGATGGCATTTTCCGGACAGTTTGTTACCCAGTATGGTGCTTTAACAGCATCATTAACCTTGTCCGCCTTGCCGATTGTAGTCTTTTATCTCGCTCTTCAGAAATACATTATAAAAGGAATTGCAGCGGGCGCTGTTAAAGGATAAACGGTGCGACCGACCATCAATGACATTGCAAGCAAGGCAGGGGTTTCCAAAACAACGGTTTCCTTTGCCTTCAATAATCCCGGAAAGATCTCAAAATCTACGCTCGACCGGATTATGTCCATTGCCAGCGAACTGGGCTATGTACCTGATCCGGTTGCACGCACCCTTGCTACCCGACAAACCGGCTCGATAGGCCTTCTTTTACCCCAGGCAATTCACGAGGTATTCAGTAATCCGTATATCTCGGAGATTATGAGGGGCATCGGATTTATCTGCGACCGTGAAGGTATATCTTTGGGTATATTGTCGCCGGTAAAAGGTGTTTTGGAACAAACTATCCGTAAGGCAGCAGTTGACGGTATTATTACCCTGGGCATCGGACCGGGGATGCAGGTGCTGGAACTCTTTGACCAGCGTAAAATGCCTTTTGTAACTATCGATGGTGCCGAGTCTGATGGTCTTGTTAATGTAGGTATTGATGATGCCCGTGCTGCAGAGCATTTGATGGATACTGTTCTTGAGTACGGACATCGCAGTATCGCGATTTTTACCCTTAAAGAAGTAATGCTTTCCGGAAATACTGAACGTTTCAGTTTGACGAATGACCTCCGTCTTGCCGGTTTTGAACGATCCCTGACACGTCACGGCCTGTCCTTTAAATCACCCTCAATAGCCCTATGCCATACCGAAGTCGCTGTTGACAGTGCTCAATTGACAGCCCGTAAACTGTCTCATTGTGAACAGCGACCGACAGTCATAATATGCATGGCAGATATTCAGGCCGTCGGGGTGTATCACGAATGCCGTTTGCAGGGTATACGTATTCCTGAGCAGTTAAGCGTAACCGGCTTTGATGATGTTCCGATCGTTTCTTTTCTTTCTCCTTCTCTTACGACCTTGCATCAGCCCGGATTTGAAAAAGGTGAAACCGCTGCCCGCCTGCTGGTGGATATGATAAACAAGATACCCTCGGACTCTGTGCGTCTGGAAACCAGGGTAATCCTGCGGGAGTCTTTGATCAGAAAATGACCCCTGTTGAGTCTTTCAGGCAAGAATGCTATTCTTGCCCCTGAAGACAACGGGAGGTAACGGTGTTTTCTCGAAAAACAAAGATCGTTTGTTCAATGGGTCCGACAACTGAAAGCCTGGAGGTCGTATGTGACCTTCTGCGCTCGGGTATGAATGTCGCCCGCTTTAATTTTTCTCATAGCAACCACGAGTATCACAAGGCAAATATGGAGCGTGTGCGTGAGGCTTCCAGGATAACCGGAATTCCATGCGCTTTGCTGCTTGATACAAAGGGTCCTGAAATCCGCACCGGCGAGGTGGCGGGAGGCGGTTCAATCCAAATTCGCGCAGGCGACCGGTATTTGATTACCGTTGATGGTGCTTTTTCTTCTGAACCGATACCGGCAAGGGATGGCAAAGACGCTGTTCCCGGGAAGATCTCCGTAAGCTGGAAGAAACTCCCCGCCGAGATTAAAAAAGAGTGCCGTATTCTTATAGCAGATGGACTCGTCGAGCTTCTTGTTCTGGATACAGACGGATCTGACACTATCACCTGTGAGGCTCTGAATTCAGGGAAGATCGGAAGCCGCAAGAACGTCAACGTAATTGGTATTCATCCGGACGTTCCGATCATGAGCGAGCAGGATAAGCTGGATATTGAATTCGGTATCAACATGGGCGTTGACTACATCGCTGCCAGCTTTGTCAGTTCTCCGGCTGATGTCGTTTCTATTTTGCGTTTCATTGAACCCTTTAATTCAAAAGTCCGCATCATCGCCAAGATTGAGAATGAAGAAGGGCTGGATAACATAGAAGATATCATCGCTGTTTCTTCAGGCATTATGGTTGCTCGCGGTGATCTGGGTGTACAGCTGGCTACCGAACGTATTCCCCTGGCACAAAAGCGCATCATACAGGCGTGTAATCTTGCCGGAAAGCCGGTAATTACCGCTACTCAGATGCTCGATTCCATGATAACCAATCCGCGCCCCACCCGTGCCGAGTTAACCGATGTCGCAAACGCCATTTTTGACGGAACAGATGCGGTTATGCTTTCCGGTGAAACCGCAAACGGCCAATACCCGGTAGAAGCCGTTAAAATGATGGCAAAGATCTCGGTAACTGTTGAGTCATCTGATGATTATAAACGCAAGATGCGTGAGTATCATGTCTTTGATCGGGACCATTCCGGAATTGGCGAGATTATGGCCTATGCAGCCTATCGGACGGCTACCGAAATCAAGGCAGCCGCTATAGTTGCTCCGACAATCAGCGGAAATACAGCCCGCCTGCTCAGTACTTTCCGTCCGGAGCAGCCTGTTATTGCCGCGACACCGAGCGAGAACGCGTATCGCCAGCTTCTTCTTAACTGGGGTGTTGTGCCTCTTCTGGTTAAAATGGCTGAGGATTCCGAAGAAATGACCCAGAATGCCATGAAGGTTGCCCTTGATGTAGGTGCCTTACAGTTGTCCGATAAGGTTGTCATGGTAGCAGGTGTACCGATTGTAAGCCCGATTATGGTGAATACCATCAGGGTGTTGTTTGTCGGAAACATTCTTGCCCGCGGTCAGTACGGCGGCGGGAGCCGTTTCCCCTATGATGAGCATTCATCTTCTGATATGTCAAACGATGCACCCTGGCGCGCAACCGGCAGGGTGGTACGTGCCGACACACTGGAAGATGCCTTTCTTTCGCTTCGTAAAAGGGGCGGGGAGATCCTTGTAACAAGGAACCTGGATATGAGTTTTGTTCCCATTTTGCGGGTTGTTGATGGGCTGATAATCGAAAAACCGTCCGAAATCAGCGAAGAGACCCTAAAAATGATCAATCCCCGTCTGGTTTGGGTGTCCCAGGTAGCGAATGCAATGAAGATACTTGAACCCGGCTTTACGGTTACCCTGGACAGCAGGGAAAAAGTCGTGTACGAAGGAACAATTTAACAGGTAGAAGCACAAGACAGTATTGTCCTGTGCTTTTGCTGCATAACCGGCTCAATGCGCCGGTTATTGGGTAAACACTCCCCCCGGAAAACGGCGTGTTCTCTGTTTTATACGGGTACTTTACACGGTTGTTGTAATTTGATATTATTTGCTTCCGTTGCAGTAATTTTCAAGGAGCCCTTCCGGGGTCCTTTTGACAGAAGGTAGGTTTGCTATGTCTCGGAGATGTGAAATTTGCGGAAAGGGTCCTATGAGCGGAAACAAGGTCAGCAAGGCCTATAATCATTCCCGCCGTTTGTGGAAACCCAATATCGTCCAGGTTAAAACAGAACTGGGCGGTACAACCATGACCATCAAAATGTGTACCCGCTGTCTGAAAAGCGGTTATGTAACCAAGAAGGTCTGATCCAGGCTGTTGAAAGTACGGGGTACGGCGTGTCTGTCAGTGCTCCCTGCACTCAATACCAATGCGGAGCCCGTCATATGCGGGCTCTATTTTTTTGTCTGCCAGCTGTGGATGGCTTTGTTTCCAGCTGTTGATCCATTCCTGTACTGCAGCATGGCTGAAGTCATGACAAAGATGGGTAAACCAGGCTTGTGAACAACCGATTTTTTCGATTTGCTCCATTGTTTCGTTGAAACAGAAGTGTGTACTGTGACGACGGAGTCGGAGAGCGTCAATGATCAGCTTTCGCACTCCTTGTAACAGATTGATGGATCGCTCCGGGATGTTGTTACAATCAGTCAGATAGGCTGTATCGCCACACCGCCAACCCAGAACAGGAATATCTCCATGAAAAAGGGGAATTGGTGTTACTGTTATATCGCCGATAGTGACAGTTTCCGGAGTACATTGTCCCGAGTCGATCGCGATGCTGTGTAAATCAATCTGCGGTTTTCCGCCGCCTTCCTGGGTTTTGCGGAAAATGTAAGAAAACCGTTCCCGTATCTCATCTATGCATCCTGTTTCTCCCCACACCGGGACCGGATGCTGCCAGGTAAAAATACGTACATCATCCAGTCCATGTATATGATCAGCATGAGAGTGACTTACAAGAACAGCATCAAGACGGTCTACTCCGGCGCGCAGGCATTGTATGCGGAATTCCGGGCCGGCATCAATAATCACAGTAGTTCCACTTGTGCTTCGGAACAACGCACTGGAGCGGGTCCGGTTGTCATGGGGATCAGTTGAGCGGCACACTGCACAGTCACAACCTATAACAGGGATCCCGTGACTGGTCCCCGAGCCTAAAATTTCCAGTTCCATTGAGTATAGTCTACGTGTGCCGCAAGGCTGCGTCAAGCATCACGGATTCTGAACTGCAGGGGCCTGTTGAGGTGTGAGCGGGTACCCTGTGTGATATACGAACCCTGGTAACTGTGTGAACTGCCGGATTACTGCTTGCCTGAGCGTACATTTACCGGTATTCTGTACTATATGACCCACCGGGATAAACGCGCGGACTTGATGGCCGCTCTGGAATACATTCTAAATGACTGCGGACTGCGCGAGATTGATGCCATTGAGGCAGCTGTTACGCGACGCCGCAAGGATCTGGAAAGCAGCACAGGTTCCATGGGGCTTGATCCATCCAAGGTGGCCGGAAGGATGAGCCGTGCAATACAGGACAGCATTGATCAAAGTATGGAAGGTATGCGCCGCAGTTTGCGGGAGTATGCTGTCGGTATTATAGCCAAAGAAGCTCCTGAATTGGGTCAGGAACAGATACAGGAATTGCTTGACAGCTGGATGCCTCCTGTAACTGCAGGTGCTGTGTCCGAACGACGGTCGCGCCATGGTGGTTTTACCGGTGAAAGCCTGGTTTGCGACGGTGTGGTCAATGGTGTTCCCGTTGATGTCTTGCGCGAGATGGTATATCAGTTTACGGCGTATAGCAGCGGATCCATGAGCCTGGCAGTTCAGTCAGAACTGCGGGATTCTTTGGGCGATTGGACCACAAAATACTGGCATTCTTTTCCGGCCGAGATACAGGCCCTGATAAAAAAATATCTGGCAGATGGTTTGACAGCTGATGAATTCGGCGCTGTACTTGATGCTCTTCTACAATGATCGGCAAGGAGATCAACATGCGTGTATTGGTTATCGGGAACGGTATTGCAGGAATTAATGTTGCGCAAGCCCTTTCCGCTCATCGGGATATTGAACTGACTGTTGTCGGTGAGGAGTCCAGTCCGTTTTATTCCAGGGTCCGATTGCCTGAGGTTCTTTCCGGGCGTGCACAGCCTGATGATATCATTTTTTATAAACCTGAGTGGTATGAAAAAAAAGGGTTTTCTGTACAAACCGGCTGCCGGGTGCTTTCGATAGACAGGAACAGCCACACAGCTTTTTTATCGGACGGCAGAACTTTGGACTGGGACCGTCTTGTATTGGCAACAGGAGCTTCGTCGAACCGGCCCTCTGTCAACGGATTCAATCTTCCCGGAGTCTTTACCCTGCGTACCTTGCAGGATGTGCAGGCCCTGCGTGCTTCCGTTCTACAACATCCTGATTCTGCTGCAGTTATTGGCGGCGGCCTGCTTGGTCTTGAAGCGGCACGATCCTTAAAGGATGCCGGTGCGTCGTCTGTCAGGGTATTTGAGCTGTTCCCAAGGCTCTTGCCACGTCAGCTTGACGAGACCGGGGCATCCTTATTGAAGGCGCGGTTTGAGGCAATGGGAATCGAGATTGTGCTTGGTGCAGAAACCGATGCGATTCTGCCCGCAGCCGGTGAAACCGGACCCCGTGCAGGCTCCCTCAGACTCAAGGACGGACGTGCCTTTCCGGCGGACACCGTACTGCTGTCGATGGGCGTGCATTCAAACACAGACCTTGCCGGGCACGCAGGACTGCAGACAGGGCGGGGAATAATTGTTGACAGTTCGATGAGAACCAGCGACCCTTCCATTTTTGCCGCAGGAGACTGTGCCGAATTTGAAGGAATTGTGTGGGGTATTATTCCCGCTGCTCTGGAACAGGCTCCGGTTGTTGCCAAAACCATCCTTTCCGATGCAGGGCTGCTTTCTGCTGAATCTGTTTCTCTGTATACCCAGACAGTACCCAAAACTGCATTGAAGGTGGCCGATATTGAGCTGCTTTCAACAGGTAAGGTTGTTCTTACCCCGGAAGAAGAGGCAGCGCAGCATTACCGGATAATTTCCCGTGTCTGGCAAGATGGTACACGGTATGAAAAATTTGTTGTAAACAACGAGACCGGTGTGCTTTCCGGAGCAATCATCTATGGTTCTCGAACAAATCAATCCGCCATCCAGAAACTGCTTGGCCAGAAGACGGATGACGAGGTTTTGAACAGCTTCCTTCAGTAGGGTTACTGCATGCGGACAAACTCGATGCTTGTCAGCACCCTGCTAGCTGTCCAGCTTTTTTATTTCCAGTATCCGGTCCCGGATTGCAGCGGCCTGCTCGAACTGAAGCATCTCTGCGAATTCAGACATCTGTTTTTCCAGTTCGCGGATAAGCATTTTACGTTCTTTGGGAATGAGCACATTATAACTGTGTTCAAGAACTGCAGCTTCTGTTTCGGCCGCTTCTTTTTTCATTTCCTGTTCACGGACAAGGATGTCATTGACTGCCTTTCGTATGGAAGTTGGAGTAATACCATGTTCGGTGTTCCATCTTTTTTGCATTTCCCGCCGCCGGTTTGTTTCGTCAATCGCTTCCCTCATTGCGTCGCTTATTTTATCGGCGTACATTACAACCGAACCGTTCTGGTTACGGGCTGCACGGCCGATGATCTGGATCAAACTGGTTGTAGATCGCAAAAAGCCGATCTTGTCCGCATCCAGAATTCCGATAAACGACACCTCCGGCAGGTCGATCCCCTCGCGGAGTAAGTTGATTCCGATCAAAACATCGATTTCGCCAAGCCGTAGCGATTTGAGAATCTCGACCCGCTCTATCGTTTCCACCTCGGAATGTATATACTTGACCTTCAGGCCGAGGGAGCCGAGATAATCCGTCAGGTCTTCGGCCATCCGTTTTGTCAGGGTCAGAATAAGGCTGCGTTCGTCCCGGTCAATGCGTTTTTGAACCTCTCGCCAGATGTCTTCCATCTGGCCTTCGCTTGGTCTTATTTCAACCTCCGGATCAAGCAGGCCGGTCGGCCGAATGACCTGTTCAACAACACGGACCGAACGGGATATTTCATTTTCGCGTGGAGTAGCCGAAACAAAGACCGCCTGATTAAGCATTGCTTCAAACTCGGCTGCCTTGAGCGGGCGGTTATCCAGGGCGCAGGGAAGCCGGAACCCGAAATCAACAAGGTTTTGTTTGCGCGATCTGTCACCCTCATACATGGCGCCGATTTGTGAAAAGGTAACATGGCTTTCGTCCATAAAAAGAAGAAAATCTTCCGGAAAATAATGAAAGAGGGTAGCCGGCGGGTCTCCCGGTGAACGGCCTGCAATTGGCGCCGAGTAATTTTCTATTCCCGGACAGTAGCCCATCTCGGCAAGCATCTCCAGGTCGTATTCAGTGCGTGTTTTTAGCCGTTCTGCCTCAAGCAGCTTCCCCTGCATCCTGAACCGTTCCAGCTGTTCTTCCAGTCCGCTTTTAATACGTTCAAGGGCATTGGGGATTGCGTCTTCTTTCATGACAAAGTGTTTCGCCGGATATATGGAAAGTTCGTCCAGTTCCATGGTCGTCTCGCCGGAGACCGGATCAAAGCGGCGGATGCGCGTCAGTTCATCCCAGTCAAACTCAAGCCGATATGCCTGCTCAAGATAGGCGGGAAAAATTTCCATGACATCGCCGCGTACCCGGAAGTGTCCGCGTTCGAGTACCGCATCATTTCGTTCATATTGCAGAGAAACCAGTTTTTGTTTCAGGTCTGCCGGATCAAGCTTTGTTCCTTTTTCCACGAGGATGCGCAGGTCTCTCCATGATTCTGGAAGACCGAGTCCGTAAATGCAGGATACAGTTGAAACGACGATAACATCGCGCCGTTCCATAAGTGAAAAGGTTGCGGCAAGACGCAGCCGGTCAATCTCGTCATTGATTGAAGCATCTTTTTCTATATAAAGGTCACGTGAAGGTACATAGGCTTCGGGTTGGTAGTAATCATAGTACGATACAAAGTATTCAACTGCATTGTCCGGAAAAAAACTTTTAAACTCTCTGTACAGCTGGGCTGCAAGGGTTTTGTTATGGCTGATAACGAGTGTCGGCTTTTGCACCTCCTCGATTATCTTGGCCATGGTGAAGGTTTTTCCCGAGCCGGTAACGCCTTTAAGTGTCTGAAAGCGGTCGCCTGCCCTGATTCCGGCTGACAGGGCAGCTATTGCATCTGCCTGATCGCCGGCAGGTTCGTACTCTGATACTACCTTGAAAGGACGCATGGTTAATATGTCCGTTCAGCCAGCGTCATTTTCAGGTTAATCTGCTGGCGGCCGCGTATAATAGTTATCTCTATTTCTTCTCCGGGCTTGCGCGGTTCCAATGCAGCATAATATTCAGCAAGTGTCTGCACCGGCTGGCCGGCAATTGCGGTAATAATATCACCACCAAGGTAAATGATCTGGCTGTTGCGACTGGATCCGTACCTGACAGCATCACTGCCGCCGCGAAGTCCAGCCCGTTCCGCGTTGCTGCCACGTCCGACACGGGAAACCAGCAAGCCCCGGGATACCGGTAGTTTTGCATAGTTTGAAATGGAGGTATTCAGCTGTACCAGTTCGGCGTCGATACTGCCGCGCAGAACCCGGCCGTGTTGAATAATCTCGGATACTACCCGTTTGGCGGTGTTAACCGGAACGGCAAAACCTATCCCGGCACTTGAACCGGATGTTGAATAGATCATTGTGTTTATACCTATCATTCTGCCGCGGGTATCCAGCAGGGGACCGCCCGAGTTTCCGGGGTTTATCGCGGTATCGGTTTGTATCATGTCGCGGATAATGATGTTGCGTCCGCTTTGAACCGGACGCCCAAGGGCAGAAACAATTCCGGTTGTAAGGGTTCGTTCAAGGCCGAAGGGGTTTCCGATCGCCAAAACCTTCTGTCCGACCTTTAATCCGGATGAATCACCGAAGGCTATAGTACGCAGTTGAACTCCGGACGGGGGATCGAATTTGATAACAGCAATATCGTTTTCCCTGTCTGTTCCAACAACCCGTCCTTCAAACTGGCTGCCGTCCGCAAGAGATATAAATATTTTTACTGCCTTGTCGATGACATGTGTGTTTGTTACCACATAGCCACGATTATCAATTATTGAACCGGAACCTGAACCGCCTTCCTGTGGGACAGGTTCCAGAAACCAGTTAACTCCTACGGTTTCTGTTGTGATGTTTACGACTGCTTCGTTAGCCAGTTCATATACGGTTATGTTTTGTATTTCATCCTGGGTGTACTGGGCTGCATCGGCAATCTCCCATAAGCGGGCAATATTCTGCCAGCTTCCCGTTGTACTTTCGGTACTCGTAGTTATCAGTCCGGACACCGGTTCATCGGAGGACGGTATTGATGCCGGCTGTTCTGTCAAAGCCTGTTCAATGGGTTCAGGAATGCTCATGCGGCCGAAAAATACTGCCCCGACCAGAGCCAGAACCACAGTAGAAAACAGTATTGCAACTATTTGATGGCGGGAATAACCGGTACGCATAACAATCTCCTTATATATAACAGCTTGAATTTACCAAAATGATGCTTCCAGGGCAATTGTAGCACGGAAGAAAGATAAAAAAAACGGGAAACTCCAAATCGGAGCTTCCCGCTTGTGCTGCGTACAGCAAAAAGTCAGTGTAACCTGCCGCTTATTTTTTTCCGGCTTTTTTTTCTTTTTTGGCGGGCTTCGCTGCTGCCTTTGCCGGAGCCTTTGCTTTGGCGTTACTGGCCTTGCCGCGTTCCAGAAGAAGGGTTGCTGTGGTCTGATTGCATACCTCATCCGGACCGAAGTACTGAATGGCACCGGGGAACAGGTAGCTGGTCTTGACTGACCATTCATCGCGTCCCTTTACAAAGGCCTTGAAGGGCTTGCCCTCAAGTTCAACAAGTGCCTTGCGGATAACCGGTTTTTTGGAGCCGTGACGCTGTTCCATATTCATCATCATGGTAAGCGGTACACCGCCTGCAACCCAGTCTTTTGCCGGTGCGGTCAGGTTACGTACCGATGAGAGGTATCCGGTCAAGCCGCTGGCAATCAGGATAAAGGCAGTGAAGCCCAGGGCGTAACAGTAATCGGCGTCGAAGTTCGACGGGAAGGCGCAGCGGCCCTCGTAACCGAAGAAATGGTTATAGGCGCTGAACTTGCCCTTGTATGTACCTGCTTTTTTCATTGCAGCAAGTTTTGCTTCGACCAGGCTGATAAGCAGTTTTTCTGTTTCGATGCGGGATACCTGTACGTTTCCGTGAGGATCGCGATCCATCAGGAACTGTTTGGCAATGTCGGCGGGCAGGGTAGCGAACGCGGTGGCGGAAGCCCTGGAAAGATTTTTATCGAGCCATGCTGCCTGGGCTTCAAAACCGGAGAGCTTGTTAAACTCATCGGCCTTCAGTGCCATCAGGTCATTAAGCTCGGATATAAGCACCTTCATTTCCGGAACAAATTCTACCAGACCCTCAGGAATCAAAACCAGACCAAAGTTTTCCCCGTTTGCAGCGCGCCTGGCGATGATGTCTGCAATATAGTCGGTAATGGCGCGCAGGGTCATTTTTTTTGCTTCAACTTCTTCGGAAACAAGGGCTACGTTCGGCCGGGTCTGTAAAGCGCATTCAAGGGCTATGTGGCTGGCCGAGCGGCCCATCAGCTTGATGAAATGCCAGTATTTTTTTGCACTGTTTGCGTCGCGGCCGATGTTGCCGATCAGTTCGGAATAGGTTTTACAGGCTGTATCAAAACCAAAGCTGGTCTCGATCATATCATTCTTGAGGTCGCCGTCGATTGTTTTGGGGACGCCGATAACCTGTGTCTTCATGCCGCTGGAAACAAACTGTTCGGCCAAAAGGGCTGCGTTGGTGTTGGAGTCATCTCCGCCGATTACAACAATGGCATCAAGCTTCATTTTTTTTGCGGTGTTCATGCTTGCGGCTATCTGATCTGCGCTTTCAATTTTTGTTCGGCCGGATCCGATGATGTCAAAACCGCCGGTATTGCGGTACTCATCCATGAACTTGTCTTTAATCTCTACGTACTGGCCTTCGATCAGGCCGGATGGTCCGCCCAGGAAACCAAAGAGTTTAGATGCGGGGTTTCCTTTTTTGATACCGTCATACAGACCGGCAATGACATTGTGGCCGCCGGGTGCCTGGCCGCCTGAAAGGATTACGCCGACGCGCAGTGCCCTTGATGTGTCAGGGTTTTTACCCTTGGCGAAGGTGACGACCGGTTTGCCATAGGTATTCTTGAACAGGTCCTTCAGCTCCTTCTGGTCGGCGATAGAATTGGTGGGCTTGCCGGATTCCACCGCGATGGTGGACAGTTTGCCGTTCAGAACGGCAGGCAGCTTTGGCTTGTACTGATAGCGGGCGGTCTGCAGTGCGGAAAGTTTCATATGTGCTCCTGTGTGTTCGGGTACGTGATATATTGTATTATATTATATAAAAAAATAACGAGTATCAAGACAGGGCTGTCTATGCACAAACCTGGTTTACCTGAACGGGATACCTCCTTCCATGAAGCTGAAGTATCCTCTTGAATGAAAAATAATATGGTCGAGCAAGGGTATTCCGAGAATCTCTCCGGCACCGGCGATGCGTTTTGTTATTGCGATATCCTCTTCGGAAGGTGTCAGCTGTCCGGACGGATGATTATGGCATACAATAAGACTGGCTGCCCTGTCGCAGATAGGATCTGCATACACCTCGCGGGGATGCACCATTGTCCGGTTCAAAAGTCCGATTGTTACAACCCTGACGGCAAGGGTTTCATGGGCACCGTTTAACGACACTGCAAGAAAATGCTCCTGCTTACGGTCTGCATATTGCTGAACAAGAGGAATAAGATCGCGGGCAGAACGTATTTGTATGCTTAAACGG
The DNA here is from genome assembly GCA_964641135.1 of uncultured Treponema sp. Taxonomy (GTDB): domain Bacteria; phylum Spirochaetota; class Spirochaetia; order Treponematales; family Treponemataceae; genus Teretinema. The sequence continues at coordinate 17,939 of CAZXJV010000037.1, forward strand.
CCGAAACGCCTGCGGCCCAGTTCAAAGGCTGCCAGTACAGTGCAGGCCTTGGTTGTACCCATGCCGTCAATTCTGCGTAAGCCTTCAAGGGCACGTTCCGGATCATAGTTGTCCAGGCAGACAAGGGCATTTTGCGCAAGCTGCTCAACCGGCAAGGTACGGCTTCCGGTACGAAGCAGCAGGGCAAGCAGTTCATGGTCTGCAAGATTTGCAGCTCCGTTTTCGCACAGGCGTTCCCTCAAGCGCGGTTTTTCTGCCGGTATTTCCAGTCTCTTTTTCATGCAGTTCAGGTAGACTCGTTCTTGAGCTGTTGCCTGTAGCAGCCGATGAATACTGTATGAATATCACCAAGACAGCTCTGCACATGTGTATACTAACCGCGATATGCGCGGTTCTGACTTCTGTGTCCTGCACAGGAATTTCTGTTTCGGCCCGCTCAACTCCTGTCGGGCGTCCTGTTCCGCCGGTTCCTTCGTATATAATGGGTACCGGCCATTTTACTGCCTCCGCCCTTGCAACCTTCCTGCTTGCCAACAATCCTGCGGCAGAGTCCGAACGGGTACATCGCATCGCCCGTTTTTATATCGAGGAAGCCGCTTTCGAAGGTGTGAACGCTGATGTCGCCTTTATACAGATGTGTCTTGAAACAGGCTTCTTGCGTTTTGGCGGTCTGGTAACCCCCGAAATGAACAACTTTGCCGGACTTGGCTCAATCGGACCGGGACAGCCGGGTTTGAGCTTTCCTGATGAACGGATCGGTATACGGGCACATATCCAGCATCTGAAGTCCTATGGCTCACCCGAGCCTCTTGCAGGCGAGCTGGTAAATCCTCGCCGTCGTTTTATCGTGCCGTTGGGAAAGTCGCCGCAGATAGCCGGCCTTGCAGGTACCTGGGCAGCCGATCCGGAGTACGGGGTGAAACTGGATCGCCTGCTCAGACGGCTCTATGGTGTATAAACTGCTATCACTATTGTTGTTTTCCGGCCGGCTGTTTTCCGATAACAGTTCCGGTAAACGGCTGCCCATCCAGAAGAGCCTGCAGGTTTGACATGTCGCGGCCTGCTGCACAGATAACGGTAAGTCCTGTTTTTTGTGCATGCATGCTGGCTACCGGATCAAAGGGTACGTTTTTACCGGGTATCCACTGATCGCCCACAATTGCCCGGAAATCTTCCCAGCTTATCGAGTCGATCGGGCGGGCCTGGGGGTCTACGCGGGGATCGGCGGTATACACCTTGGCTATATTGGACAGGTTAATTACCGTATCAGCAGAGAATCGCTCGGCAAGAAGAACAGCGTCATTATCGGTAGAAAAACCGGGCTTCCAGCCGGCGGCTACCATGATGCGTCCGCTGAATACCTCTACAGCGGTCGGGTCATATACAACATCACCGGGACACAGGTCTGCAAATACAGCCTTTACCAGCTGGGCATTCAGACGTGTCGCCATGATGCCTACCCAGTCTGCCTGGTCATCGTTTAAGCCGGGCGATACTTCCCGGGCTGCCTGCTGCCAGGCGCGGGCCGGGCCTCCGCCACCGATAACCAGAATCAGTTTTCGTGAGGGATCCTGGCTCAGCCAGTTACGGACAAGAGCAGAGAACCCGGAAAGAAAGGATGCATCGGGAACAGAAGGCGCAACAATAGAGCCTCCCAGAGAAATAACAGTGACCATGTGAATACTCCTTAATATATGCCTGTTACGGCGGGGGTTGTCCAGAACGATGTGTAGCTGCGCAGATTTCCGGCACTTTCTTCCCATATCGGCTGCAATGCATAGCTGCGGGGCCGGTACACAACAGTACTGCCCGGTGTAAGCGGGCGCTGATCGTTCCACCCGCGGGACCAGGCGATATGGCGGTTATCTAGATTTCCGAAATACCAGGTTTTTGCATCATCATCGCGCATCTGAATCGGTAGTCCTGCTCCCAGAGCCGGGTCTACAGGAATCCATCCAAAATTTTCAATACTGAATTCCGCCCACCAGTGCGGACGGGTGTTCATCTGGGCATCAACCAGAATTCCGGCTACAGGTACCGCCGGTATGCCTGCTGCCCGGGCGAGTGCGCAAAACAGTATAGCCCGCTCATAGGCGTCTGCAGTTTTTGTTTCCAGGGCTTCTACCGCACTGCGCATCGGGCTGCCTTCAGCCGGAGCGGAAAAGTTTTCAACGATATACAAATAGATTGCCCGTGCCCGCAGCCAGGGATTTCGCTCTCTGGGTGCAATAGTTGCCGCTGCTGCGCTGATTGCCGGATTATCGGACGGTACAAGGTAATCCGGTGCTGTATAGGTCAAATACAGGGGCGACGAGGTATCTGACCAGGGACGAACCTGCTGTGTGCGTACGTCTGTCAGAATGGCATGATTGGTCAAAAGGAAGGAATGGCTTACCCTCTCGTTCCGTCCTGTCCTGAGGTTTTCAAGCTGGTGCAAAATCGCTCCCCGGAAATTTTCCATATAAGGCCGGGGAGAGGATGCCGTGATGCGCATATTACGCTGTGCCGGGGTGCTTAAGGGTAATGGAATCCGAAGGTGTAGCATACCGCCATCCCCGCTGGTGATGCCGGTTATATCAACCTGGGCAGACAAAACATAGGTAGCGGGATGAGTGAACTGTTTGGTTCCCGGCTGGTTATGAATTTGCACAGGGAAGGCATTGCTGATGCCGCGATCGGTTTGTATTACAATGGAGCCTGATGATGCACCATCCGGTATCCGTATTCGTATTTCGGTGTCGCTCCATAATTCGTAATCAAAGTCGCGTTCGGAGCACTCTACTGCAAACTGCCCTGTTCCTGTTGCTGCAGGCACAGGTACTCCGCTGTCAAAGGAGCTGACAAATGACACCGTTGATGTATTTCTTGAAACCCCGAAATTCTGTCCTGACAGTATCAGTCGTTTACCGATTTCCGGGCGCTGGCTGTCTATTCCGGAAATAAAGGGTAGCCCGGTATCTCCTGCCTGGCGTATTTCTTTGGGTATATTTACACGGTTGGCAAAGATGCGGGGATTGCTTTTTCCGTAACGGTTATGCACATGAACAAGTCCGTCGACAGTCTGTTCCGGAAGCTGCACAAGAATTGTTGCATCCGACCATTGCAGATAGGCGGATGAGCTTATTCGGTTTCCGGCTATCTCTATCCAGCCGGGCCCCGGTTCCTTGCCAAAATGTCGTCCCCGAAGCACAACAATATCACCCGGTTGGGCGATAGCCGGTTCCATGGATTCCAGAACCGGACGCCGGTTGATTACACAGGTTGTAATACCTACTGCTGTCCATACCAGGGCAAATGCAAGCGGAATAATGGCAAACCGTGCAAGTGATGAACGCTGGAAGAGATTATACAGAATTTTTTGTATCATCGGATGGGGCTGGTGTCGGCACTCATTGTGGCCAGGGTCGAGATGACACGTTCTCCGCTGTCCAGAAGACCTGCCGGTGATGGCAGCCGGATAATGATAATCTCGGGGTCGCTTTGATATGAGGTTTCGGCTGCTGTATAGTTTTCGGCATACTGTTCGGCAAGCTGTACAAGGCGGAACAGGCGAGTTTCAGAAGTCAGAACATTGTTTGCCGGGCGTATCAGCCGTCCGGTTATGGTCTGATAGGACAGATCGGGACTGTACACCGGTGATGAATAGACCTGGGTTTCCTGTAACATCCCCTGACCCAGTGTATTTGATTCTACGCCATACCGTGAACCCGCTGAGGTTCGAACCGCAAAAAAAGAAGGAATAAAAACAGCTACAAACAAGGCAGCAGCCAGAGCCGGTAAGGGAACCTTGATAGAGGTACCGAGCCAGCGTTTTACTTCGCTCCTGCGTTGAGCAGTGCCGAGTCCGCGCTGCAGTGCGTCCTGCCGTTTTTCCACAAGAGAAGCAAAGGATGCCTCAAGCCGTTCACCGGTCAGTTCGGGTACCGGCTGACGCAGCACGGAACCGAGTGCGCGCCATTTGTGCATACGCTGTGCGCATGCAGTGCAGGTTTGCAGGTGTTGTTCCAGGCGCTCGCGCCAGGGAGAAGGAACTTCGCCGTCGCAGAGTGCCGAAAAAAGATTTTGCTCAGGGCACATAGACATCCTCTTCTTCTATCAGTTTTGACAGTTGTTCGCGGGCACGAAACACGCGAACCTTAACATTGCCTTCGGTAATACCGAGCGTTTGGCCGATATCCTTGTAGTTCATTTCACCGTATTCTTTCAGCTGCAGCACAGAGCGCAGGTTTTCCGGAAGTTCTTCCAGGGCCGCCTGTACCTGTCGCACCGCATCTTCCTTAAGCAAGCGGGTTTCTCCGGACTCCATAACTCGCTTTTCTTCGCGCAGGGCCCGTTCATAGGCCTTGCGCTCCCTGGTCTTGCGCTTTGCATAATTCAGGGAGGCGTTTTTTACCACCCTGATCAGCCAGTATTTCGCGTCATTTATTGACGGAAACTGCATTGCCTTTTCCGTCATCTTTATCAGGGCGTCATGACACAGATCTTCGGCCGCATCTTCGGTCCCGGCTATTCGCCAGGCGATACGAAAGAGAATTGGCATTGTTGCGTCATATATCTTCCTGAAGTCCTTGTCATTGCAGGCATCCAGGCCTGCCTGGGAATCAAACAAACCGGGCCCCCGACATGTTACATTGTAAAATCTGTATTTTCACTGTTTTCCGCCTGTCAGATACGCCGCCAGGTGGTTCCGGTTGCGTTGTCCTCAAGAATAATGCCTTCAGCCTTCAAATCGTTACGGATCTGATCTGCCAAAGCCCAGTTTTTTTGCTGTTTAGCTTCGGTTCGCCGGGAAATGTGGGCGTTGATCCGTTCTGTTTCAGCAGGATCGGCTGCCGGGCTGTCCGCTCCGTCACCTCCAGATGCAAGCGCTTCACCAACAAGATTGAGACCCAGTACCCGATCCATTTCTGCAACGGCATTCAGTGCGTTTTCCGGCAGTACCGCCGTGTCTTTAACAAGCCCCTGCAGCTCTGAAAGGGCGCGGGGTGTGGAAAGATCCTGTTCAATGTGGCCGCGGAAACGGTCCAGCCAGGTCCGGGCTTCCCCGAAGTCGCCTGCCTGTGCGGGCTTTTTGTCTGCTGTCCAGCCTGCTTCGCGTGCAAGGCGGGCAATGCGGTTTACCAGATTGCGACGGGCATTGCGCGCTCCCTCAAGCGCCTCGGTCGAAAAAGCCAGCTGGCTGCGGTAATGGCCTCCAAGCAGAAAAAACCGGTAATCAAGGGCATCAAAGCCGTCGTCAATCAGTGTTTGCAGGGTAAGGAAATTTCCGGCCGACTTTGACATCTTGCCCTTGTCCAGAACAAGGAACTCATTGTGTAGCCAGTAGCGTACCCAGGTTTTTCCGGTTGCTCCTTCTGACTGGGCTATCTCGTTGGTATGATGGATACCTATATGGTCAATTCCGCCGGTATGGATTTCAAATTGTTCACCCAGGTATTTCATGCTCATGGCAGAACATTCGATGTGCCAACCCGGATATCCGCGGCCCCAGGGGGAGTCCCAGGTCAGGGCCTGATTTTCAAATTTGCTTTTTGTAAACCACAGGACAAAATCGTGAGGATTCCGCTTGTGCGCATCTACCTCGATCCGGGCTCCCGCTTTCAGATCCCCGGTATTAAGCAGGGCCAGTTTGCCGTATTCCGGGAATGTGGCGATATCAAAATACAGATTTCCGCCGGCCTGATAGGTGTGACCGTTTTCTTCAATGCGTTTGATCAACTCTATCATTTCGCCAATGTGGTCTGTCGCCTTGCAGATAATAGCGGGCTTGCGGTTGTTAAGACGGTCCATATCGCGAAAAAAAGCCTCTGTATAAAAGGCTGCAATATCCAGTACCGACTGACCCCGTTCGCGGGCGGTGCGTACCATTTTATCCTCACCGGAATCAACATCTCCGCTTAAGTGACCGATGTCGGTGATGTTCATTACATGGGTTACATCATAGCCGAGCCATTCAAGTGCCCGTGCAAGTGTATCCTGGAACACAAAGGCCCGCAGGTTCCCGATGTGGGCATAATTGTACACGGTCGGTCCACAGCCGTAAAAACCCACTTTATTATCCGTGAGCGGCCTGAACTCCTCGATTGATCTGCCCATCGTATTGTATAGCAGTAAGCCCATGCGTTTTCTCCCTGGTATTAGCTACTCTTCTGTATCTGTACATTTTACTATATAATTGAAAAAGCATGAATACTGTACGGAAATTATGGGAAAATGGCAATATCGCATCGTTGGACCCCGCAACACGGGACTCCGCGCGTTTTGATGAGCCGATGGCGCCACTAACAACTTTCAGGATAGGCGGCCCTGCTGACATGCTGATTCGCCCTGTCAACGAAGATGACTTGCATACCGTGTGCCTGTTTTTTGCAGGACACGGGGTACCGTTTTATCTGCTCGGGGGCGGTTCAAATCTTGTAATTGCGGATCGCGGTGTTCGCGGTGCAGTGATTTCTCTTTCTGCCTTTACTTCTATCGGAATCGAGCCTTCTGTATCGCCCGCCGGTGAGATTGATGCGGAAACTGCGGTACAGGTACGCTGCGGAGCCGGAGTTGCCGTTGATGATCTGGTTCGCTGGTGCCGGGATCACAGCCTTGCCGGCATGGAGCGGTTTTCCGGCCTGCCCGGAAGTGTGGGCGGTGCGGTCTTTATGAACGCACGGTGTTATGAACGGGAAATCGCAGATGTGTTTTTCAGTTCAAAAAATATGGTTTTTTCGCCTGATGGGTGTACACTTGAGGAAACGGTATTCCAGGCGCAGCACTGGTCCTATAAAAAGTCCCCCTTTCAGGACCGGTGCGGCACCTCGCCGTTTGAATTGAGCAGGGGAGGCCGGTGTATCCTTTCGGCTGTTTTTAACCTGCATCCGGGCGATTCACACTGGCTGGATGCTGAAATGGGCAAGTATCTGGCTGACCGGACAGAAAAGGGTCACTTCCGTTACCCTTCGGCGGGCAGCATGTTTAAAAACAATCACCGCTTCGGTATGCCCAGCGGGAAGATAATTGATGAAGCCGGCCTTCGCGGCTTCAGGGTAGGGGGGGCCTGTGTGGCGCCCTGGCATGGCAATATTGTGATAAATGACCGTGACGGCTCGGCTGCCGATGTCCGATCCCTTGTGGAGCAGGTGCGCGAGTCAGTACGGGCACGAACCGGCTTTGATCTGGAATGCGAGGTAGTTTTCGCCGGCGAATGGTAGGACCGGATGAAATGTGGCTGATGGCACAGTCTTGATTGCCTTTGTCATCAGCCTGTTAGCAGGAGACAGGAGAATAATATGAAACGCAGGGTAATCACAGTGGTTCTGACGGTAGCGGTTATGGCCGGATCCCTTTCGGCCCAGGTGATTGGCATGATCGATTATATCGAAGGATCGGTTGAGCTGACCAGAAACGGCCGTCCTGTATCCCGGGTGGATATCGGTACCCCGGTCGAAAATCTTGATGTACTGAAAACCTCGGCTGACGGTAATGTAAGTATTTCATTTGACCGCACAACCGGAATCACCGGAACGGTGCGGGTAGTGCCTTCTTCGACCGCTGTACTGCGTATGGAACAGCTTTCCGGCCGTCCTTCGAACCAGGTTGAGGTTATGGCCGGTTCAGTAAACATGAAGGTTCACCGCCTTGCAGGTTCATCGGCCGGTATACAGGTTAAAACGCCTTCTGCTGTACTTGGTGTACGCGGAACTGAATTTGTAGTTATCAGTTTTAACGGTTCTGCTTTGGTTGCCTGTAAGGAAGGCGAGGTCTTTACCTCATCAACCCAAAACTCACGAAGCGGCGTATCTTCTGTTCCCGGCACCATGGTTCAGGTTTTTGAATCAGGCGCTCTTGATACCGGACGCTTCCCTGATGGTGATTTTTATGCAAACTGGGAAAACATCCAGAACCGGTGGAAAAATCTTAAGGTAGATATTTTTGTTGAAGACCCCATGCCGCTTTTGAATATGATGAGCCGCCAATGGTCTCAGCGTTCTCCCGAGGTTGATGCAGCCCTGCGCAGACTGAAGGCTAACAGAACCTTGCAAACCTGGCTGGCCGACACCTCAACCGGTGCCGCTGCTGCCGGGGGGATGTCACAGTGGGCGCGGGAACGCCCCCAGGTGATGAATGATCTGATTACCGCCCGGCCCCAACTGG
>CAZXJV010000038.1:0-25901 GCA_964641135.1 uncultured Treponema sp.
CGCGCGCGTCGTGCGCGCTCACTCCGGGCCGCCTTCAGGCCCTGCCGGCGCCTTCCCTGGCGCCTTTTCGCCGCTCTCGCGGCGCGGGCCTTTCGGTTCAAGTCCAGGTGGTCCTTTAAAATAAAAGAAGGTACCCTCTGGCGAGGATACCTTCTTTTATTGGGCCCACCTGGACTTGAACCAGGGACCGACGGATTATGAGGCAAATGCCTCAACAAACACATGCAGAATCTTACATAGGAGTATAATACATCTTGATATAATCAGCAATATGCTTAGTTTTAGTTCTATACTTTTGTAAGGAGTTGCTTATCATTGCAAGCTATTTGCCTTAACTCATGCCTTAAGTTGTTTTAATCAGTTAACAATTCCACCTCATTCTCTCCGTCGCTCCAGCCCTTCGGGCCTTCCGCTCCTCCGTTCATGGCGTGGAATTGTTCCCAGGAAATCTAATTGGCTTACCTTCACAAGGCTCCTCTTGCTGCCCTGCCCCCTTACCGCTTCCCCAGTTCTCTCTCGTCAGTAAACAAAAATAACGTGTCTCTCTCCGTCACTCCCTCACTCGTCGCAGACCCTTCCTCCGCTCCTTGTCAGTCGCTCCGGTCGGGCAAGCTCCTCGTTCTGTCGTTCCTCCGCTCGTCACCTAATTTTTGTTCTCAAGAATCAATCGACCCCATGCACCTATACGGGCAAACTGGCAGCAATCCCGCACACCGCCACCTTCTGGCCTTCACCAGTTACGCCGCGCATCCCTGCGCGGCTCCACCTTCGTTCGGCCCCTCCGCCCGTCGGCCCTCCTGGCCTTGGGCTCCCGGGTCCTCTCTCCGTGCCTTCTCCCTCTCCGTACAAGGGCAGCTCAAACGCGTTTACCTCGCACTGGTTTAGAAAACCGTCTCCTCGTCCGCTCATCATCGGAAATCAGCCAGAACCGAAAGAACGCAACCATTCCCCGTAGTCAGTTCACCGGCTTTTACTGTCTGCCGTCAGCTCATCTCTCATGGCCCCAAACCGCGCCGGGTTCCCTCCGCCCCTGCCGGCCCCCCTTCCCCCAAACCCCCAACCCCCCGCATACCCCACAATAAGGTACCGCATTTTACTTGGGGGAAGGGGGGCCTCTTAGGGGCTCCGGCGCGTTGCACTTGCCCGGCGAAAATTGGGGCAGCTTATACAAGGCGGTGAGTTTTCAGTTATCAAGAATCCGTGACATTTAGCTTATACGCGAAGCTTTACCAGGTTGCTAACCCGCTTTTATTCGCTTCTCCGTTCGCCACCTGTAAGCATGTAACGCATTCTCTTTGCTATCCCCGATACCGATAGCACGCGACCTTCCGGCAACATCTTACCCGGAAAGTCGGTCGGACTGCGGCCAACGGTTCTTCGAACCGTCGTCCACAATCCGGCCTACAAGAAGCTAATTCCCTAGTTGCCGGAAGGCCGCTCCCCGGAAGATTCCGTACCCGACGACATTACCTCAATCTGATAGTTTTACCCGCTGAGCCCGCCCGCTACGCGGGCGGGGATTTCAAAACTTTTTACCTTCCGGAAATTTATTATCGGGGAGGGCGCGGATCCAATCGCAATTACTCGCACCAGCGGTGACGCAAAAACGGCTGATGACACCAAAAAACAGAACTCCCTTACACTCTCTCTTATTCATTTCTTTTTTATGTTTTTAGTGTCACCAAAGAAAAATGAAATATTAGAGGCTCATACTATTCTCTTGAATTGTGCAGATTGATTTTTACTTGCTCACAGTGGTATTTAATCGCGCTGATATTCTCAAAATACCTTACTTTTACCGTCACCTTTAGTGTCATCTTTTCCGTCACCGGGATAGGGGGAGCACGGGGGGAAAGGCATTGACGAGCCGATAAAACGTGAGTATCCTTACCGTATGGATATTGCCGCTCTCTCAACAGCCCTTTCTCAAAACAAAGTACAAGAAGCCGCCGCGGTTCAAGTACAGAAACTTGCCATGAACTCGGCAGAAACCCAGGGCGCGGCTCTCGTCAAGATGATGAGCGAAACCATCACCGATCCCTCACTCGGTAACCGCGTTGACATTTTCGCCTGAGCCTATTCCGGAATTTTCACACACGACCAACCAGCCCCGACTGCAACCTTACCTAAATCCCATGCGAATGTTTCGGCGAGTTTGTCAGTATATCCTGAACGATCTCTTCGGTTCTTTTACCCAGACAGATGCGACATGGAAAAGCCTTGTGTCGGTTTTTTAGATATTTCTTTGCTTTATTCCGCGTATTCCATATAATTCCTAGTGGAGGGTAGTGATGAAATATGCAAGCGAAGAACTCAAGAATGAGCATGAGGGTATTCTTCATGGATTAGCAATATTGGAAAAGATGGCCGATTCGACCGAGTCAGGGTCGCCTGTACCTGTAGCAGAAATCTCGGAGATAGTTAATTTTCTCATATTATTCGCGGACAAGTGCCACCACGGAAAAGAGGAAGGAATACTCTTCCCGATACTGGAACGATACGGAGTGGCGAACGAACGCGGGCCGATAGGTCAGATGCTCAGCGAACATGTCGAAGGCAGAAAGTACATTCAAGGTTTGTCTTTGTCAATCTCGAATGGCACGCTCGACACGTCAGCCTTCGTCACCAACGCGCGGCACTATATAGAACTGTTACGCGCCCACATCCAAAAAGAAAACAACGTGCTGTTCCCGATGGGCGATAAAATTATTCCCGAATCAGAACAACAACGCGTTCTTGAAGCCTTCGAAAACCATGAGCAAACCGCGATGGGTCCCGGAATTCATGACAAACTACACGGAATGCTCGATACTTTCCAGAAGAAATACCTGTAAGAAATCCTTCCAGGCGTATCAAAGGAGATACTATGCATATACCCGTAAAGAATAACGTTTCATGGGTAGGAAAAATCGATTGGGAGCTCCAAAAGTTTCACGGTGACGAATATTCCACCACTAAAGGGTCAACCTATAACTCATATTTAATCCGTGAAGAAAAAAACGGGCTGATAGACTCAGTATGGAAACCCTACGCGAAAGAATTTGTGGAAAACCTCAAAGCGGAAATACCCCTTGAAAAGATCGACTTCATAATCGCCAATCACGGCGAGGTAGACCATTCGGGCGCCCTGAGCGAACTTATCAGGCATATACCGAATATTCCAGTGTATTGCACTGAAAACGCAGTGAAATCGCTCACCGGCCAATACCATGAGAAATGGAATTTCCACACGGTAAAAACCGGCGACTCGATCGACATCGGCAACGGGAAAAAGCTCGTTTTCGTGGAAATGAAAATGCTCCACTGGCCAGACAGCATGGCAACCTATATGACCGGCGACAACATTCTCTTCAGCAACGACGCATTCGGCCAACACTACGCGTCGAATAGTCTCTTCAACGATCTGGTCGACAAGGGCGAACTCTTCGAGGAGTGCCTCAAGTACTACGCGAACATACTCACGCCCTTTAGCGCCCTCGTTGATAAGAAAATCCAGGAAATACTTTCGCTCAAATTGCCCATCGACATCATCGCCCCAAGCCACGGTGTCATCTGGAGAGATAATCCCATACAAATAGTCCAAAAGTACATTGAGTGGTGCAAGGACTACCAGGAAGACCAAATCACCATTCTCTACGACACAATGTGGGAAGGAACCCGCCATATGGCGGAGGCTATCGCAAGCGGTATCAGGGACAGTGGATGCACATCCACTGTCAAAGTCTTTAATATTTCCAAGAGCGACAAAAACGACCTTATCACCGAAGTGTTCAAGGCGAAGCACATTCTGGTAGGCTCTCCCACGATCGGAAAGGGCATCACCCATGCAACGGCAGGATTACTTGAGATGATCGAAGGGCTTCGCTTTCGGAATAAAAAGGCCGCGAGCTTTGGCTGTTACGGCTGGAGCGGTGAAGCCGTGGCCAAGCTCAACAAGCTCTTGACCGCGTCCGGTTTCGAGCTAGTTAACGACGGTCTTAAGGCTCTCTGGGAGCCCGACGGAACGACGATAGACCAATGCAAGGCGTTCGGGAAATCCGTGATTAATCCATAAGCTCCTGAAACACGATCTGGAATCGGTCTTTCAACGAAATGAACACGGAGATAAGATCCGGGTCAAAGTGCGTTCCTGCGCTTCCCACGATGTGCTTGACCGTATCCTCATGCGTCCACGGCTCCTTGTACGGACGCTTGCTCCGCAAGGCGTCGTACACGTCGCAGAGGGCTGTTATGTGCGCGGACAGTGGAATATGCTTCCCGGCGATTCCGTTGGGATAACCCGACCCGTCGAATTTTTCGTGATGGCACAGGGTTATCGCCGCTGCCATCTCGAACTCGTCTTTACCCTTAACGATGTTATGTCCGAGTACTGTATGACTTTTCATGATGTGGAACTCTTCCGGGGTTAGCTTTCTTGGTGCCATCAAAATGGAATCAAGGATGCCCACCTTACCGATATCGTGCATTGGGGCGAACACCTCGATATCGTCGCAGTACTTTTCGTTTTTTCCAAGCTCGCGTGCGATGAGTTTCGCGAACAAACCCACCCGCTTCATATGATTACCCGTATCGTCATCTCGTAATTCCGCAAGGTCGGCTATCGTTTGATACAGTTGAATCCGGTTCTTTTGGGCGAGTTCGTGGGAGACGGTCACGTCGACAGGAAACCCGATGATGCTTTGCAACGTTCCGTTATCATCATACACGGCGTTGACGAGGAGACTTATCCAGACAAGGGAATTATCCTTCCGCCTGTTTATCACTTCGCCCTTCCAGGTTTTCACTTCCGGATCACGGATCGCAGCCCACAAGTCCTTGAACTTCATTTCATACTCGAAGATGTTCACTCCGAGATTTTCATAGACGTCACGACCAGGGTTAAGTATTCGCGGGTTATTGCCAATCACCTCATGTCGGGTATAACCATACATATCCAGAAAGGAGTTATTTACCGAAATTATCTTTCCTTCGGAATCCGTTATCAAGATCGGTTGCGACGTTTTCTGGAACGCAGAGAAATACTGATTTTTCTCATTCTCAAGCTTCTCCTGCTTGGTAATGTCCTTGCAAAATGCCATGAGCTTGCCGTCTTTCAGGTTTACCACGCTAATGTCGACGGTTACTTTCTTCCCATCCTTCCGTATTAGATGTGATATTCTGCTCGATTTTTTATTACCTTTCAACTCTGTTAAGGTACGCTTGTGTCCCGGCACGTCTTCGGTCGCCAGTACGTCTTTTATCTTCAACTTCAATAGCTCGTCTCTGTTATATCCTACCATCTCGCATGCGGCAGAGTTCGCGTATACGTAATTAAATGAGCTGTCAGTTATAAAAACCGCATCAGGAGCGCTTTCGATGTATTCTCGAAGCTCCTCTTTGCTCTTCAGCAGTTCTTCTTCAGTTTGTTTTTGACTCGTGATATCGAAAGAAATAACGACAAAGAACTCTTTCTGCGGAGAGAAAACAGACAAATGAAACCACTTTTTAAGGGCGACAGAATAGGCTTCAAGTTCGGTGCTCTGGCCTGTGAGTGCTACTTTACCGAAGCATTCTACCCAGTTAAAGGAATCTTCGAGAACCTGCGGGACCACCTCGGAACAACGCTTTCCGGCTACTTTTCCAGGCTCAAAGCCCAACATTTCCTCAAACACAGGGTTCGTGTCAATGAATACATAATCTATGGGATTTCCGTCAGCATCGAGAATAATTTGGTCATAGGAATACCCGAAGGTTGATTTTTTTAATATGATGTCTTGTATATCCGCATTCATTCTTTACCCTGCTTTTAAGTCAAATTCTACTCAATAATACCCCATTGTATAATCTCATAGATGAAATCACTTAAAGTAATTCTGATTTAACATTAAAACAGAGTTTCCAATTCGTCAAGTTTTGTTAGCTTACGTTTTTCATAGTTATGTCATTATAAAGCCCATGAATCATTCGTTAATTTACATACCATGCAGAGCACTATCAACAAATTTCTTCATTCCCTCAGCGCCACGCCCACCCAGCCTCTCGCCTTCTTCGTCCGCTCCTTCTGAATTCCCTTATTCTGCAGGTGCATGGCGAAAATCCTCTGCGCATACGGCCTTTCAGAGTTCTTTTCGCACCATGCCAGGTACACCCGGTACAAATCAGACGAGGAAACACGTAAATATCCGGACTTATCCAGTACACAGCACTCAGTCAGGAACGAACCAATCAGATCCATCTCCTCCTGGTATTCCTCCGTGGCAAGTTTCACCTCTTCCGGCTCCCCAAGCCGCTCTCTTTGCCACATAAGACACCCGTCGATCATCCAATTAAGGATGCCGGACTTCTCCGCCTGTAGCTTCTTCGTTAAATCCGGATCCCGCTCGCCGTAAGGAATAGTCACCATAAAGGGAATCAGCTTGATACGCCGCCAGATACCAAGATCATTCCCCTTAATTACCGGCTTGTGATTGGTCGCCATGAAAATCTTGAACGTCGGCAGGAAATCGAAGTACTCGCCATAGAGAAACCGGGCGGTCAACACATCCTGCCCGGTCACCTGCTTGATAAGTGGTTCACTCAAACGTCGGCCTTCCTCCGCCTCCACCGTCGTCACAAACCGCGCCCCGCGGAGCCGGGCAATATCATTCGACATCACATTCCCGTTCTTCCGCATAAACGTTTCTGTCTGTGTGGACATCGCATACTCCCCGAGGATATCCATAATCGCGTTCAAGAAGGTACTCTTTCCATTAGCACCTGAGCCATAAAGAATAAACATCACCTGCTCGCTCATGTCACCGGTCAAGGCCCAGCCAACCGCCTTCTGCAAGAAGTAAATAAGCTGGGCATTCCCGTTCATAATCCGCAGGAGAAAGTTTATCCAGGTGGTGCAAGGAGCCGATCTGTCATAGTTCACCATCGCGCACTTCGTAATGTACTTGTCCTTCATCGAAGGATGGAGCGTACCGGTCCGGAGATCAATCGTGCCGTTCAACACATTGAGCAGAAACGGCTCCTGGTCAACATCCTTGGGAGTGATCCTGATTCGCCGTTCATACGAGGCACTTTCCACCAGGGCTTGTCGTCTCCGCAGAGACTCGGACTTGATGACATGGGTTGCCATATCAACCGCTCGTTTATGGTCGTTAATCGATGCTACCTGCAGGAAGAGACCTCGCAGAAAGTCCTTGCAGAGTGCAAAAATCTCCCCGCAATCATCGGGCCGCCATGCGTGATTATCCCAGATAAGCCACTTCTTCCACGCCATACAATAACGGATACGATCATGATAGGCCTTCACGAAAAGCTCGGCGTTGGTGAGATCGGTAAACTGTTCCTTCCCGGCAATGAGGTCATCAAGCTTCAATTGTAGCGCATCGTACTGAACCTCAAGCTCCCGCTCATCCTCGCTCACAGGCACCCCTTTTCCTGCAATACCTCATAGTACTTCTCGAACCGTTCTACGAACGGAATAAAGCCGCCATCCGGCGTATGAGACACCCGATACAAGGCCACCAATGATCCCGGCATCCTTCGGTAGTGTTCCTTCAAGAAATAAATCATCACATTCAAAACCTTGAAGGGAATCCTCTGAGCTGTTTTCTCGTAGTACATCTCATAGAGTTCCGCTTCCGATATTTCATAGTCAGCGAACTCAAGAAGACGTTTGATTTGCCAACTATACGGATTCCCCCGCTTCTTTCTCGGGGACATTTCACGTCCCTTCTTCCCGCACGTACACCTTCACCGCATCCCCAAAACTCGTGCGTTCATCGTCAAAGCGAACAAAAACCCAAAAGAGCCACCAACCAGGCATATCAAGTTCATTACCCAAAAGGTCATGAGAGATAACCCCACGATTCGCATCGCTCACAAATGCGCCCCATCCCCCGCGGGTACCGTCCGGCTTCTCATATCGAATCTCACAGGCAAGGACATCAGCCAAAGCCGTTCCCGTTCGCGCCGATATCCGTAGGGCAGATTGACCCACATAGATATTGGTCATAGTAGGTTCCCCCTGAACTCAATTTCCCGCGTCACACGGGACACGATTATCAACTCTTCCTTTTTCAAAATCATTCGGGGAAGGAGCCGCTCAAAAAAGGATGCAACACTCTGCACCGTTCTAAGAAAACCCACGCTCTGCGCGATCAATCCAATACCTGAAAACCCAGACACACAAAACCGGAATAGTGTTTGAATCATGAAAACCCGGCCAACCGTCGCCACAACATCCCCAAGAACCCTACAGTATCCAATAAAAGCTCTGGTCATTTTCGAATCGCTTACAGCAACTCCATTAGGGCTTGTTCTTCGAAAGCCTACCCTTCGGATTCGCAAGTCGGTGAGTCCCACCGTATCCATCACGGACCGATTCACTGCCTGAGCCACCGCATAACTGAAATACGCGCTCATCAATACTTGCCAGGTCTGTTCATTCCATTCATCATCATAGGTAGTAGGCGGCGTCGTGTATTCATCAGTACTCATTCGCCGGAAAGTACCCACTGCGTCGTAATAGGTGTACAGAAACTCCGCCGTGAAATACCCATACCAGAAGGCCGCACCCTGGGCCACAGTCGAAGGCAAGGTAAATGTCGAAGACACCCACGCCGGAGTCGCCCGTTGTAACTGTACAAACTGCTCATCCCGGGATAACCGGGTCACAGGCATCCCGGCAGAATCCGAATAGAGAACGGCACAAGCAGTACTTGCCCAGTTCTTATAACTGTACAAATACGAAGTACAGGCTCCCGTTATCGGCGTTGCTGCAGTAAACCGGCTGAAGCCCAGTTTTAACTCAAGATAAAAATCTTCAAAGTTCTCTTCACCGTACCAGTCGATCGTGTTGAGCGCTCCCCGTGTCTGTGTCCCCACAATCGGATCCACCACTACTGGATACGCGGCATCAGAAAGCCAATCTTCCGGAATCGTGATAGTCATCATCTTTCCGGTAATATCAAGCCGGCCCCACACCTTCCGTCCTCGGGCATCCCGAATTTCTGGCCGGTAAATATGACAAAACTTCCCGGTCTTGTAGGGGCCGTTCCGTTCCTTCCAGTACACTGCGTAGCTTTCCATCACCTCAGGCGGGCATCGAAAAGGAGAAGCTATCAATCGTTCTGCCGAGGGCTGCCTGAAAAACTCAAGCCCATCAGGAAACTCAAGTTCAATCTCGACGACGTTGCTCTCAGGTTCTTTGAGTAAGACCACGTCGTATTCAAACCGTTCGCCATCGAGCCGCCTGAACACATGATACCGTTTCGGCGTCGCCTCACTTTTCAGGAAAAGCTTATTTCCCCGAACGCTCTTTTGCCCTGCGTGTTCCTCTCCGGGCGCAAAGACAAGCGAAGCCTCTCCGCTCCAGCGGGAAAGGCTCATCAGGGAATCAGCAGGAGCAAAACGTACCCGACAGGGCACGTCATGGACCGACTGGTCTATAAAATGAGAGGCGCGATCTTTTTGAAACAACCTCATCAAGAACCCGTAAAGGTAATCTCCCAGTCAATCTGGAGGGTATCAACACTCGTCACCGTCGCGGCCGGAGATACTTGCGCATAAGCAAGGGACACCGCTCCCGCCGTGTTTCCGTTAAGAAGGCAAGCCTCATTGATTCCCGTTGCGTTGAGTTTCCCCGCCTCAAAGCTGGCCCGATAGCGGAGTATGTTATCCCCGGTCGAACCAAAAGCCGCCGTCGTCACCGGATACCCGCTATCAAGGGCTTCCATGGAACCGGTCGGCGTATTACATCGCGTATTCGTTTTCGGACTGCTCCCGGTCCAGCCCGTCCCGAGCTGAATATATCCCGAACTCGCGGTTACCTTCGTTTGCGTGGGGCTGGCAAGGAGGAGATTGGCGATCAAGCCCTCTCCCTGTCTCGTCACCGTGTTGTGCTTCTTCGAGATCATGAGCCGTCCTGGAAGGCCGAAAAAGCGTCTGATAACTCCCGGCTCATGACGTTTGATATTCCCATCCGGGCCAATCACGCATACCCGAACCTTCCCCTTTATCTTGTATTTCGACTGCATCCCTCACCTCCTATCGTGTTAATCCGTATGCAAAGACCCCGGCGATAATCACTACAGCTTCGATGACCGCGCAGGTACGCCAGACTTTGCGCTCCCCTTCCATGCGAGCAGCTTCAATCCGAATACTTTCCGCGAGGCTTTTTTGAAAGGCGATCTCTCCCGCGTCCTGGGCGGCCACTTCCCGAGCCGCTTCCTGGGCTGTCCGTTCTATCTCTTCTTCAGCGTCATTCAGTATGTTGCTCACCAGCTCCGCTACCTCCTGTCGCGAGTACACGTTTTTTGACCCGAGCAGCAAAACGAGCTCGTCCTCGCTCAATGGCGTCGCCCACGCCCTCATAGCGTTCGGCAACTGTATGGCTAGGAGTAGCGCGCACAGCATCCTCCGCTTCAGTCCGTTTCTGTTTAGCTTCTGTCTGTTCATTGTCTTCTTTTCTCTCCCGTATAAAGGCAAATGCGAGAAGAGCAATCACTGCTCCCGCAATCCAGCACATCCATTTCCAGATTGTTTTCATTCCCCGATACCCCCGTTTTTCATCTGAGCCAAAACCTTGAGGCCTACAATCCCGAAGAGAACGCACACGAGCACGGCAAACCACACCCACTGTCCGATCTTTCCGGATACAAGAAGCCAGGTCGCAAGGTAGAGACACCCGGGCTTGAAGCCGATCATCTTCGAGGGAAGAGCTACAATTCGTTTTCCCAGAATTGCCAGGTGTTCGCCGTAGGTGTAGTCGCACACTTCCTTGTAGCCAATTTCTTCACCCTTCTCGTTCAGCATGTTTCCACCGCCATGTACTCGGCAAACTCGGCATCGAGTCCGAAAAGGTCAGTCCCCGCGTCAGACGCTTCAACGAATACCTTCCGGTCAAGTCCCCGAATCGCCATGTCATAGCCCCGCAAGGCATAGGAATTTCGCAAGGAGATAATCATCCTGATGTCCGCCTTCGGTTCCACCACGTTCATCACCACGCCCTCGGAGATTACTCCGCACACATGGCCCACCTCCCCGGCGCGGAGTACTCGGTCGCCGTGAGGGCGGTCGTGTTGGGCGATAAAGAACACAGCTTGAATGTCCTTCACATCCGGGTTCCTGATCGTGAAAAACTTACGATAGAGTTCGTTCGCCGTCGTCCGCACGATCTTTCCCGTGGCGGCTGCGAGGGCAAGGCACACGGAACCGGAGCAATCGGCTCCCGTCGGCAGCTCCTTTCCCCAGAGGTAGGGCGAGCGGTATTGGAGAAGCAGGAAGAATACATAGCGTTCCTGTTCGCTCATCCCCTTGAACTGCTCCCGCTCCACTTCGAATATTCGCTTCCAATTAATCATCCCTCTAGCTCCTTTTCACAAAAGCCATGATGAGCGTGAAAATGCACATCACGGTCGACACGCACACCGCCCAGATCGACACAGCAAGACTCTTCCCGCCCTTATGTCCGCTGATATGGCTCTCAAGAAGACGAGCAGTCGCGCACACTGAGGGGTGTTTCTGGCACTCTACCTGGTCAGTCTCAAGGCTCGTGATCCTCACGATCGATTGCTGTTTGAACTCCCGCATCTCAGCGCGAAACGCATGCGTTTCACAGCGGAATTCCTGCATATCCGAGCGAAGGCCGTTCATCACGTTCACCGTCTCGGCAAAGAGTTTCCGATCTTCGTCATTCATCTAGTTCTCCTCCACAAAGAACGTCGCCACAAAGGCCTCCCGTGCCTTGTAGCGAAGTTCCATCCGGACAATCTCCGAGCTCTCTGAGACTAGTCCGTCGCTCAGGGCAACACGTACCGGAGCGCCCACCCGGGCATGAAACACCGCCCGGTTCGTTTTCAGAAAAAAGCCCTTTCGGGGCCGCTTAAGCCGCGCAAGCAGGGTTGCGGCATAGTGACGGTAGTAGGGAATTCCGTCCCGTAGACTTTCAGACAGGTAGGGGGTTGTTATGTTCTTCGCAACGGTTCCCTCTCGGGCAACCTCTGCGAGATCATCAATGTAATGGGAGAAGTTCGATTCCCCGGCAATCGCGTCTCCGTGAATCCGGGCAGAAAGCAAGAGGGTATCACTTTCAGTATCAAGTCTGACGATCGCGCGGTCACGATGAGTGGTCGTATCATAAACGCCGACACTCAAAGCAGGGCCGTCGGTCTCAAGGTTATCAGTGAAGGTTTCAAGGTCATCGACGTTCTCGGCATAGGCCACGGGCAGGGTCTTCCCCTCCTCCGTGGTAACGGTGTACCGCGTACCGTATCCGTCTTTTTCGATCTCCCGCTTCTCTCCGTCAAGGATGAAGGGAAAGGTCGGCCTCAAGTTTCCGGTATACACAATCGGCGGGTCGCCATAGCGCCACAGTTCTTTCTCAGCGAACTCCCGGTATCGTGTCCAGCGGAAGCGCAGGGTGTTCCGATACTGCACGCGAAGGTCATGCATCCTTATATGGGTGGTGTTCGTACTGTCAAAGCTGTACTGCACCTCGTCCTCGGTATTCACAAAGACCAGGGGCTTTTCAAGGGCAGTTTCCAAATGCGCGTTGTAGGTACGCGCAAGGTCGGAAAGCTCGTCCCACACCGAACGGGTCAGTTTCACGTAGGGTAAGTATTCAATCACGGTTGAACAGTCGATATCGAGTACGCCAAGGCCGGCGCGGGCGGCGATCCGGTGGACGATTGAGCTTCCCGGAAACTCCTTATCGCAGATTACCGAATGGACGATCACTTCGGGATTCGTCCAGTCCTTCTCGCGGTCAGTCTTTTTCAGGCGAAAGGCAAGGTCAACAAGTCCTACCGTACACACTCGTCCCCGGTATCCGGTCGCAGTCTGCTGGAAGCCGTTCTCGTCCACGTAAAGGAGAAAGCGCTTAACGAAGGGTATGTCTTGTCCGGTGGTGTACGAGATCCTCACCTGCCGTCCCGGCCGGAGGTTCCCGCAACCATCTTCCTGTTGGAGTCCGTTGTATTTGTTGTAGTCGGGCCGGTAGGTGTCAAAGTACCGGGGGCAGTAAGAGCCGGTTTCGTTATCAAGGATTACATGGCCCCAGGTGATGGTCCCGCCCGTTTCTTCCCGTAGGCTCGTCACTTCAAGTTCGAGTATCTGGCTTTCCGGGACTGGGACAAAGGCGCCGGTTCCACTGAAGTCAATTGCCACTTCCGCGCGGATTCTGGTCCGGCATTCTGCTATTGCGTCCCGGAGGCGGTCTTCTACCGCATAGAATCTCATACCGGAATCACCCATTCACCCTTGTCGTTGCATACTTCAATCACGCACTCTCCATCTATGCGGAAGCGCCTGAATACGAGGATTTCGTCTGCGTTATCTGTTCTGGCATCGAAGGTCAAAAGGATCGCCCGAGTCAGGGTAAAGCGAAGTCGTCCGCCAAGGGTTATGGTGATTCGATCAAATTCCCGGGCGTTGTTGAGGGTGTCATCCACTTTCAGGGGGTAGTGAAGCTGGAGGATGGTGGATATTGCATCGCCATAGAGGCGGGTAAGCGCGAACCGGTAGATGTTGTCGGAGGGCTGTCCTTCTAAGGTTATATCTCCATCGTAAAAGTGGAGGGTTTCGTTCTGTTCCCAGGGAAGGTTCTTGGTGGTGTAGTCCCAGTCGGTAGCTTCGCGGCCCTCGATGTCAATGCGGAGGTATACGGATTCTTCGCGGTCGGCGCGGATTTCCCAGCCAGTCAAGCGGACGTTAGTATAGATACGCTGTTCTACGATACGATTGAGATGGAGAGTAAAAGTTCGGGTATGACCGTCAATCAAGAGGGCGGCAAGAGGTATGCGTGAAGTGTTGCAGATTCGGGTTACGGCGCAGCCAAGGACTTTTACGCTGTTTACACTGACTGGAATGGTTGTTATAGGGAGAAAATAACCAACAAGGGGATCGAGCGGGACTTCTTCACGCTCTTCCCGGATGGTTTCTAAGCTATAGGGAATAGCAGTTGCAATAGTGTCGCGGATGAGGGTTAGGGTACATTCGGAACCATAGATATACACGGGGGTTTCTCCTTCCGGTTGCTATGGTAGCAAGGGGAAGGAAGGGGGAATTTACCTGAATATTTTATGATACCCTTTTTAAGGATAAAGAAGTTCTATGGTTAAGCTAGAATACTTTCAATTAGTGTAAAGACATTGGAAAAAGTTGCATTAGGATCAGGCGTCTGTTGATTGGCAGCAGTTAGTGTTTTGGAATTATTGATTGCTATTGGTTGATACTTCCTTAGAATAGCGTAAAGTTCAGATCGTCGTAACCATTCAGTTTCTTTACAATAGCCTTTTAAATGGTGGCATAGATCTGTTTCAACTGCATGACTATTGGGATAATATTTTGAAGGTACAACATAATGCAGAAGAAACCAGACCTCAAAACAGGGTAACGATTCTGCGAGTCGAATACCCTTGCGTTTAGCTCTATCGTATATTTCATCGAAGTCCTTCGGTTTAGTATGATCTAGAACATCGCGGTCGAAAACACACCAGATAACATCAAATGCATTATCCTTAGATGCATCTAGTGCGTACTTCAAGACATAATACGGACTACTACTCTTTGCCATTTTTGGAATCACATTAAGCCCGGGTAGCCTTTCATACCCGCGTAATTGTGTAAAATATACCTGTTCCGTCTCTCCTTCTACGACTAAAAGTACAGTTGGATTCGCCTTCCGTGTTCTAGTTAATCGTGCCATTCAATTAGTCCGTTATCAATGCTGATATTATGGGCTTCGCACCAAACTTACCGGCATTATAAAGTTTCTTCCTGGATACTCCTTTTCTGACTCCGGTGAATTCGACAAATCCTGTGTAGTTACTTCCACCACCTTCGTCTTTTTCCGAAAACCAAATCTCATCATCAAGAAGAAACTCAGAATCAAGCAAATCCAGATTGTGAGTAGTAAACAATATCTGAGATTCCTTGCTGTTTTCCAAAAATGTTTTCAATAAGAACTCAAGAAGTTCCTGATGAAGAGACGATTCAATCTCATCTATAGTTATAAAATGCTTATTTCGAATTATCTCAAACAAGGGCCCGGATAATTCAAGCATTCGCCTCGTTCCCGCAGATTCACGCGAAAGAGGCAGTAAAACGTCTTCGTCGTACTGGTGTGAAAGAAGAATTTCTTTTGAAAGAAATTTTCCGTCATTCGTTTGAAATTGCTTCCTTACTTTCTCGGAGAATGAATTCAGGATAGCAGGTGGTAATTCTATAGTGCGAACAGCAATATCATTTATATGTCCGAAGTCGGCTTTAGAAAGTAACTCTAGTATTTCATTTTTTGAACTTTTATTCGTCTCCAACCGCTCGATCGTATAATCGATTAACCCTTGTGTTCCTGGTGTAATTATCTGCATGAAAGCATTGCTAATGTCATTATATAATGGAGCAAGATCAGGATGATCCCACTGTGCTGCAGTATTTAAAAAGGTAACATTATAGCGAGTCGAATCGGAGATCTTTTTTTTGCTCCCTCCAAGGGTGTCCCCCCATTTCCATTCATATTCAAGTTTGTCGCACTCATCTAAGCAATTTTTACAAAGCCGTTGATACACAAGTTTCTTTTGTCCCTTTGGGCTATAGAACAAGCGTTCAGTATAAATGCATTTTGTATCAAGGCAGAGTTCATAGTCATACTTAATGCCTTCGGAAAAAAAGACAAGTTCAAACGTCCCCGGTTTAGTCTGGCAGTCTTTACTAAATAAAAAAGGTTGAAAACCCGTTTTCTCTTGTGGTTTCAGGTTCGTAAATGCGTTAACGATAAAGTTTATATAAAAACTTACAGCTTTGAGCATATTACTCTTTCCGGATGCGTTACTCCCATAAATAGCAGCTAATTTTAAAAGTTTGGTTGTACCAATTTCGATATAGTGATTCTGGTTAGTCTCTTCAATTTGACTAGCTTCAAAACTTATAGTCTGCCGAGTCTTAATCGAGAATGTATTTTCAATTGAGAATTCCTGTATCATATGTGTCTCCGGTCACAGTATCGGATGTATTACAATGAATGTAAAGCATTTTTGCAATATTTTGTCAAAAATCGGGCTATTTTCTGGTTATTTTAATGAAATACACTTGCTTTTTGCTTGGAGATTTTATATATTCATCATCGGAAGCGTTGCTTCAAAAAAAAGGGAACAGGCTGGCACCCGTTCCCGCAAATTCAAAACCCCGGAGGGTTCATATGTATAGACAAAAAGTACAATATCCGCACTTTACTGTCAATCCGTTATATCTCCGGGGAAGGGAGACTTACGGATATGAGCAATTCACATCATGTAGTCCCAAGCCCTAATGGCGGCTGGGACGTTAAAAAGGGAGGCGCCGATAGGGCCAGCCTCCATGCGGAAACCAAGCAGGATGCGGTCGACCGAGGTCGGGAGATCAGCAGGAATCAAGGAACAGAATTCGTTATTCATGGGAAAGACGGGGTTATCCAGAGCAAGGATAGTCACGGTAACGATCCCCGTTCGGTAAAAGGTTGAGGTGTATCATGGCTAGATGCACATCAACCAGAAACCTGGAAGTTCACCATATCAGACGTGATGGCGGTAATGACCTAAGTAACGCCAAGGTCCTGTGCCAGAGCTGTCACGCGAATACGAGCACTTACGGTGAGCCAGGCAAGAGTCCGCCTCCGTTCTCGCAGGACACGAAGGATAAAGCGCTGAAGCGTGCCGCTAATCGTTGCGAGTGCGATAAGGCGAACTGTCATTAGGCAGTAATTTCGGGGGCATAAGCGGATATATGCCCCCTCTTTCTACTTAAACCCTCCCACCCACACCTTTATATTTCTCAACCAACTTCGCAATTCTCTGGAGAACAGTCTGCTTCATCTTCAAGTACTGTGGATTAAGCGGGCTCATCTTTGGAAGTATAGCATTAAGTTCAGTACCATTTTCGCTTGCATACTCCCTTTTCAACGAAATAATAATATAGCGCCGAGCCGCTTCATCATTCAGATTCTCTTCTGCTATCAACTCATCAACTTCGCGCTTTTGCTCTGCTTGGGCATACGCAAAGAAAGCATCAATTATACCGGCTTTATCCTGAAGAGCATCCAGATTGGTTTGATTAATAAAATCCACAAGCAAGCTTTCCTTTGCACGATTACCAATGCTTGAGCGGATTAAGCGGCGTACATCTTCAACCAAAGAAGCCTTGTCTTTCCGTTTCTTGTTGTTCTCAAAGATCAGTTCAAGAATGTAATCAAGATTTATTTCCTGTGATTTCAAGAGATCAATTTCAAATACGACATCGTTCCAGTCAATAGTTAAATCAGCCCTTTCCTTTCCTGTTTGTTCTCTCCGTAACCAATCTCGAATATCATTATATGTTGACCGGTAATCCTGGATTATCCGAACAGAAGGAATCTTGATGTCTTGCATTCCTTCCAAATCTTCATCAGTCAAATAGTACTTTGCTTTAAATTCTTCAACTGCCTGGGGATTCGATGTATCCAAGTTTTGCAAGGCCTGCAATCCGGCGAACTCATCATAGTTTTGCAGAATATTTTCTACGCGAAGGTACTCGCCGAATAGTTTGACAAATTCCCGTTTATCTTTTTCTTTTTCTATCGCATCAGGCTCAGGAAATCTAGCTTGGAGTTCTTTGACCACATCCAAGTAACCTCGTCGAGCTTGCCCGGTGGTAATATCGGTAAAACCTTCCATGTATTCTTTATAACTTTTCTCCAGAACTACATTCTTTGTGTTTTTATCGCCGAATAAGGTAATAGCATCGATTGTGGCCTGTTCCAAATTCCGGAAAGTCACGATATTTCCAAAGGTTTTCGTAGCGTCGTATATACGATTGGTACGGGAATATGCCTGAATCAAACCATGATAGCGAAGATTCTTATCAACAAAGAGAGTATTCAGTGTCGGTGCATCAAAACCCGTAAGGAACATCCCTACAACAATTAGTAAGTCAATTTCTTGTTTTTTAACCCGTGACGAGAGATCCCGGTAATAATTCTGAAATCCATTACTTTCTGTACTGAAGTTTGTTTTGAACAGTGCATTATAATCGTTTATCGCAGAGTTCAAGAATTCCTTCGCACTAGAATCCATGACAGTAAGTTCAAAACCTTCGTCAATGATATCTCCAATGGCATCTTGGTCTTCATTTGCAGCAAAGGAAAATATCGTGGCGATTTTTAAAGGCTTATCCTTGTCTTTTTGTAGATTACGGAAAGTTTCATAATACACTTTTGCCGCATCAACACTGCTTACGGCAAACATAGCATTGAAACCTGTTCCGTTTGCTAAAAGCCGGTGAGTCTTCTGTCTAAACTTATCAAGTATGTACTGTGTTATTTCTCGAGTACGCTCAGGATGTAAGAAAGCTTGCTTGGTTTCTGCAGCATTAAGCTTTTTTTCGTCCTGTTCAGCTTCAAGTGCTTTGAAATGCGGACGGACATCGTTATAGTCAACCTTAAACTTCAACACCTTTTCGTCGCGGATTGCATCAGTAATGACATACGAATGTAATTCTGTACCAAAAACCGATTGTGTCGTTTCAGCGCCCAGGGCATTCTGCGGAAAGATCGGTGTTCCGGTAAAACCGAACTGGTAGAAATACTTGAATTTCTTTTTGAGGTTCTTTTGTGCTTCACCAAATTGTGAGCGATGACATTCATCAAAAATAAAAACCACCTGTCTTTGATAAACGGGCAGGTTATCTTCGGTTTTCATCAGATTGTTAAGCTTCTGTATGGTGGTGACAATAATCCTGTTATCATCTTTATCAATGTTTCGTTTCAGTCCTGCGGTGTTATCAGAACCATTGACGCTATCCGGGGAAAAGCGTTGGTATTCTTTCATGGTCTGATAATCAAGGTCTTTACGATCTACGACAAAGAATACTTTATCTATGAAATCCAGCTCTGTAGCAAGGCGAGCCGCTTTGAAGCTCGTCAGGGTTTTCCCGGAACCGGTAGTATGCCAGACATAGCCACCACCCTCTGGTTTAGACCAGCTTTTTGAATTATAGGAGCTAATAATTTTCCAATACAGGCGTTCTGTTGCAGCGATTTGATAGGGGCGCATTACAAGCAAGGTATCATTCGTATCAAGTACAGAGTAACGAAAGAGGACTTCCAACAGGGTTTTTTTCTGAAAGAAAGTTGCTGTAAAGTCTTTAAGGTCTTTTATAAGGGAATTATCCGATTTGGCCCAGTTCATGGTAAAGTCAAAGCTGTTTTTATCACGCTTTGTGGTGTTGGCAAAGTATCGGCTATCGGTTCCGTTTGAAATGACAAAGAGTTGCAGGTATTTATATAAGGAATGGTCAAAGTTAAAGCTTTCTTTGCTGTATCTGTGTACCTGATTGAAGGCTTCACGGATTGCTACGCCCCGTTTTTTTAGTTCAATCTGTACCAAGGGTAAGCCATTAATCAATATAGTTACATCATACCGATTGGCATGATGCCCGGTTTGTTCAAACTGTTTGATTACCTGGCACTTATTTCGAGGGAGGTTCTTTTTATCTATCAGGTAGATGTTTTGTATGTGCCCATCATCAAAGACAAAGTCATGGATGTAGTTATCATGTATGTTCCGGGTTTTATCGACTACGGTATCACTGGGTTTATCTAAATAGGTCTCCACATAGCGTTTCCACTCTCCATCAGTGAACTGCATAGTATTGAGCGCCTGGAGCTGTGTCCGGATATTAGCGAGCATTGTTTCAATGTTATAAACACTAGTCACATACTCATAACCCTGATTCTGTAAATCTTGAATGAGCTCTCGCTCAAGATCGGCTTCGGTCTGGTACCCTTCGCATACTTGTGCTTCCTTGACATATCTATCCAGGACGATAAAGTTTTTTGACTCTGCTATGGTTTTGTAATCACTCATTGTGCGCTCCCTGTTATTCTGTCTCTTCGTAATAATACGAGTAGTCTATACCTTTCATGAAGGTTTCCCTGTCTGTTGTCTTATCGGTTAATGCGTTG
The DNA here is from genome assembly GCA_964641135.1 of uncultured Treponema sp. Classification (GTDB taxonomy): domain Bacteria; phylum Spirochaetota; class Spirochaetia; order Treponematales; family Treponemataceae; genus Teretinema. The sequence continues at coordinate 19,946 of CAZXJV010000038.1, forward strand.
TGAATCAGGCTCTTGAGTCTGGTATTGTCCGCCACACTAAGTCTCATTGCGTCAAGGTAGTCGTTTTTGTTGATCTTGCTCCAATCGACGCAGCGGTCATGATTTTTCTTCAGCATCAAATCAAGCCAGATTCTGGCGGTTCTGCCATTCCCTTCCATGAAGGGGTGGGCGATATTCATTTCGGTATATTTATCGATGATGTTGTCAATCGAATCTTCCGGCATTCGTTCGATGTCGGCAAGGGTTTTCGGTAAAAACTCTGCACTGGCAAATTTGAATCCGCCTTTGCTGATATTTTTAGTGCGTATAAGACCCGCAAAATCATAGAGTCCGCCAAAGAGGTACGAGTGTATTTGCTGCAAGCCCTTAATCGTGCCGATTTCGATGCTGTTGACAAAGGAACTTTCAAACAGTGCATAGGCTTTTGATTTGCTCTTGCCGTCAATCGTTTTTTCGCTGTATATAAACCATTCTATAAATCGATTGGCGTTCGTGTTGGGAAGGTTTTTTGCCAGGGCGATGACACCGTCTGAATCGACGACGTCGGATAGGCGTTTCTTTCCATCGGGGGCGGTCAATTTCAACTGGTTAGTGCCACTACCCAGTTGAATACCGTCCTTGTTCAGCTTGGCCTTCAGGTATTTCCAGTAGTTGCGGTTTTTGGTGTAATCATCCTGATTGTTCAATACGCCGACTATGTCCAGCACGGAGAACCACCACCGGGAGTCGGTATCGTTCCACACCGCGCGAACTTCGCGATCGTCAAAAAACCGGATCGAAATCTTTTCCGTCATGTGTCGCTCTCCAGCATATTTGTAACCAGAAGGCACATTGTATCTTTTTCTTCTGGGCGGCTCAAAGCGAAACCGCGTTTTGACTTGACCCGATAGCCGACAGAGATGATTACGTCAAGATTATAGAACTGCGTCATGCGGGTTTGCATTTTACCCGCGACAGCGCCATGCTGACTGGTTGTCGCAAAATTTGCGACAACCACTTCTTTATCTAGTTCATCATCGGAAAAGACATTATTAATATGCTTACAGATTGTTTTATCATCTTTATCATACAGCAATGCCATTTGATTTGCCGTAAGCCATACTGTATCTTTTTCCGGAGAAATCGGCACATCAAGAGAAGCATCCCCATCTTTGAATAATACAATGGAGTTTTCAGGCATACTCATGGCTTCCCCGGAAAGCTCAATAACATATCCCGATAATACTCATACTGCTTCTGCCGTAGTTCGATTTCACGGGGGAGGCCTTCGGTAATGGAGGAAGTAAGCGCATCGAACTTGTCCAATATTGATGCGATATTTTTTTGTCGTGAAAGGGAAATAATGGGGATCGGTAAAGTTTTAATGATATCAGCATTCAAATTACTAACTGAACCACTATTGATCTTTGAAGCCCAGTAATTCTGAACTTTATCAGACGAAAGATAATGATATAAAAAATCAGGATTTAATATTTTTCCGAATCCGCTAATTGATGCCCATCCGTCATGAATAGCTCCTTTTATATTAAGTATATACGGCCGACCAAAGCTCATGGAGTTGGAAATAATGAAATCGCCTTTATCTAAGATGCGTGAACTTCTTGCACCATCTGCTGTAATTTTCTGAGCTGTTGTATTAACATACTTTGAACCGGGAGAGGTATCTCCAATTTTAATCCAGGGAACACCGTCTTCATCCTCAGTGATATATTTTGCAATTGGACGAGGTGATGCGCCTCGTTGAATAATTGCCACCTCCCCCAACGGCTTCCATTCCACTTCCCCCTCTTCAAAAGTCAGCAATTGATCCCGGTAATAATTATATTGCTTCTTACGGGCTGTAAGCTCGGCTGTAAGCTCGGCTGTAAGCTCGGCTGTAAGCTCGGTGAAAGTATCCAGAATACGGACAATCTCTGCCTGAATTTCTAGTGACCTTTTCGGATTATCAGGACAGGGGATGGGGAAAGGAACCTTATTAAGAACTGTTTGTGTTAAACTTGGTACACCACCAGCCATATTTAAATCTTCAAGATGTTGTGTTAATAGATAGTAGTAAACGAATTTAGGTACAGTGATAGATGTATTAATATCTGTCCAAAATATAGTATCAACTGTCCAAAAAGGAACATCAACATAATAAAGATTACTAAGCGAACCCTTTCGGGGTATAAGGACAGAGGGTTTATCATATACTGGGGTATCAATATATGTCATAATTCCACCAGTCCCAAACACCGGTATATTACCTGAATTGAATGCTTTATAGTCTCTACCATTTTTTATGACTAATACATCTTCTAAGTCTCTCCACTCAACCTCAACCCCATCCAGCAGTTTTTCTAAATAGTTCACGCTGCTCATTTCTTGCTCCGCTGTTTGGTGCTTTCGGCTTTTGCTTGGTGCTCAAGGGAGCCGATTGCTTTCAGGTATTCTTTTTCCACTTGCTCCAATGTTTTGGCCTTGTACTTTTGATACTCAAGCTTTGCTTTAGCCTCAGCCTGAGTATGGGAAATAGTACCGGCGTTTTCCAGCAATTTCCGCCCAGCCGATGAAAGAATGCGGTCCAATTCCCGCACAAAATCGGCCATGCGCATTTCGCGTTCTTCAATAGCGTTTAATTCAGCAAAATCAAAATAAGCCGACACAATATTGTTTAGGACCTTCAATTCCTGCTCGCTCAGGTAGTTCTTGGCAATCATCGCCTCGGCCTGTGTGGGGCTGCTGCCCTTAAAGCTAGTAAGACCTGCAAAAGGCTTATCGCTATCAACGCGAAAATAAATAATCTCACTGGCAGTTTTGCCGTGAGCGGCAAAATGCAACTTGTTTTGCACCATTTTGAAAAATGTAAGACTCTCATCGCTCTTGGGGTCATAATCGACAGCTGTAGCATACAGTTCCAGAACCTGCCGGTACATAACCTTTTCACTGGAGCGAATATCCCGAATGCGGTCGAGTAATTCTTTCCAGTAATTACCGCCGCCGAGGTTCTTTAAGCGCTCATCATTTAACGCAAACCCCTTTTCAAGGTACTCCTTTAGAACAGTCGAGGCATAACGCCTAAATTGTACGCCGCGCACCGACCGCACCCGGTAGCCTACAGCTAATATGACATCCAAATTATAAAAGGAAATAGCTCGTGAAACCTCACGATCTCCTTCATTTTGAACTATCAACTGTTGGTTGACAGTTGCCGTTTCGTCTAACTCCTGGTCGTCAAATATGGCCTGTATGTGTTTGCTAATATTTTGTTTGGTAGTTTGAAACAGTTCAGCTATCTCTGCTTGAGACAACCAAACAGTACCATTTTCCAAGCGCAGTTCAATTTTAGCCGCACCATCCTCGGTAGTGTAAAGAATAACATTACTCATCCTTCGATCTCCGCGATAATGGCATCAATCTCGGTGCGGAGTTTGTCTATCTTGGCAACCGTGGTTTTAATTTCTGCATTGAGCGTGGTTATATCAATTACTTCTCGGGTATCCTTGGCTTCTACATAAGAACTTACGGAAAGATTATAATCATTCTTCGCGATCACATCGTTGTCTATGGATTTAGCGAAGTAGTCTACATCCGACTTGGTGTCGAATACTTTCATGATTTGAGCGATGTGGTCGTCGGTAAGGATGTTGTTATTCGTTTCTTTCTTGAAGAGCTCGCTTGCGTCGATAAACTGGGTGGTATTGGAAGTCTTATGTCTGGACAGTACCAAAATATTGACCGCAATCGTGGTTCCGTAAAAAAGATTCGGAGCTAGAGAAATCACGGTCTCAACAAAGTTATTGTCAATAAGATATTGTCGGATTTTCTGCTCTGCCCCTCCACGGTAAAAAATGCCGGGAAAACACACAATGGCCGCGCGGCCCTTACTGGAAAGATAACTCAGGGCATGTAAGACGAAGGCAAAGTCCGCCTTCGACTTGGGTGCCAAAACTCCGGCCGGAGCAAAGCGGTCATCATTTATGAGCGTAGGATCATCGCTTCCAATCCAGTTAACCGAGTACGGAGGATTCGAGACAATGGCATCAAACGGTTTATCGCTCTTGAAATGAGGATCCAAAAGAGTATTCCCCAGGGCAATATTGAACTTGTCATAGTTAATGTTGTGCAAGAACATATTCATGCGGGCCAGGTTATAGGTTGTATGATTTATCTCCTGTCCCCAAAACCCATCCTCGATAATATGAGCGTCAAAGTGTTTCTTTGCTTGCAGAAGAAGGGAGCCAGAACCGCACGCTGGGTCGTAAATCTTATTAACGGATGTTTGCTTGTGCATGGCAAGCTGCGCGATCAACTTGGACACATGTTGCGGGGTAAAAAACTCCCCGCCTGATTTACCTGCATTAGCCGCATAGTTAGAAATGAGGAACTCATAGGCATCGCCAAAGAGATCAATTTGATTATCATGGAAATTACCGAACTTGAGACCGGCCACGCCTTTTAAAACCGCAGCCAAACGGGTGTTTTTATCCTTAACCGTGTTTCCAAGGCGGTTAGAGGTAGTGTCAAAATCTGCAAACAGACCCTTAATATCCAACTCAGAAGGATACCCATTAGCAGAACTCTCAATCGCCTGAAAGATTGCAGCCAAATCGGTGTTTAGGTTAGCGTTATCATTGGCGTTTTTCGTTACATTCTCGAATAGCTGGCTGGGATAAATGAAATACCCCTTCGTTTTTATGGCGTCTTCTTTGATTTCAGGAGTAATAACAGAGTCTTTAAGATCCGCATACACAAGACTTTCATCCCCCGCCTCAAAGTAGGCAGAAAAGTTCTCACTGATAAAGCGGTAAAAAAGCGTTCCAAGGACGAATTGCTTGAAATCCCATCCATCGACCGATCCGCGGACATCGTTGGCTATTTTCCATATTTGCGATTGAAGTTCTGCTCTCTGTTGCATGCTTGACATGTATGCTTCTCCTGACTGCTTTTATTAAAAGGGATTTTTTTATAGTACTACAAAAAAGACTCTTGGTTAACGTAAAATTATATCACCAATTTCTCCAAAGTGTATGGTATTTTTACACTTTATTAATGTGAAGAATGACCGATTCTCTCCCACTTTCAAGTAATTTAAACCCGCCACAACAAGCATTCACCCCCGCCAAATACCACCAACTCAGTCGTTTCTCTCCTACTTTAACCTTTACACTCACCCTATATCTTACATTCTTCACAATCCTGTCCTTCTCCGTATACTCTCCCTCCTCAATCTCCACAAACGCATACGGCAAGCCCGTTCCCGGCGGTAAATTCTCTTCCAATCCCACATACCGGAAGGGCGGCAGGCGGATACTATCTTCGGACTGTTCCTCAAGTTCCAGAAGGACCTTTGGGAGGTCGTTCATCAGGATATCCGTGATCTCTTTTAGGATTCGCTCTTCCGGTATGTCTATCATCAGAGGTAGAGCCTCCTGTACACGTTGATATCCTTGAGCCGGTCGGCGGTTTGTTCGGCCTCTTTGGTCGGATTAAGCCCTTCCAGGCGGTCCCGCATCATGTCGAGTACACAGGCTTGAATCAGAGCGGGGATTTCCGCAAATTTATACCCGTAACGGTAGGTAAAGCGGATCATCCGGTCTCGTTCTATCTTCAAGCGGTATGCCCTGTTGCCGTGAGCGTCAGGGCGGGCAATGTCCCGAATGGCGCTTTCGGCGGTCAATTCCAGGTGTGCGCCGGTTTTATCGTCAATAATTTCCGTGAACTCCCGAACCGGGTACTGTTCCGGGTAGAACTCGCCCAAGTTGGTCTGTTGCCGGTCGGTTCTCGTCCCGGTAAGCAAGTTCCGGTCAAGGAACAGGCTGATTTCCTCCGAAACCGCACTCAGTAACAGCCTGTTCCGCTTTTCGTCCCGAGAATCAAGGCCGATAATCTCGGAGACATCTTCAAAGCGCATAAGATCGTTCATAGGCCCCCCCTTGAAGGCTTGTATGGGTTGACTTTCTGTAAAGTCCGGGTA
>CAZXJV010000039.1:0-25852 GCA_964641135.1 uncultured Treponema sp.
TGAACAATCAGATTCTGGTAAATTTGCCTTTCAGCATTCTCAGTCAGTACAGTCTTGTGTATGCCTGGTTTCCCAATCATGGTGAGTACAAAAGCAACGGGGATGCCAAAACAGCGGAATATCTTGATGAGCAGTTTAACGGTTTTCATACGCAGCCTCTGCCCCATATAGCATTTATTATTGCGCATTTTGAGCGCACCTTTTTGCGTGATAATTTGAAGACAGAGCTTAATGCAGGTTTCTTTTTTTCTCCCGAGTTGTATATCGCACCGCGGCTGTCCTATAGTCTCAGTGATCTTTGGCAGCTGCAGGCCGGTGCAGACATCAATCTCGGTGCACCTCCAAAGAATGATCTGCGCCGCAATCCCTATGACGACAATTTCTATGTACGGATTGTGTATCGGAGGTAGGTTTTCATACCTGTGACGGGTTACAGCACAGACAATGCTTCCCTGATGGTTAGGGGCTTCGTGCCTCTGCGACAATATCTGCAATATCATTTTCAGTGATGCCAAGAGAAGCAATTCTGTCGCGTATAGAGGATAGTTCCTGATTCTCAAGCGGGCGAATTAACACAGGCTCAAGGATAATTTTTCCGGATTCCCATCGTGCTTCAAAATATGTGTGCTCAGGACAATTTTTTAGTACTTCTTTTGGTAGTGTAAGCTGGTTTTTACTCGTCATTTTACAAAGCATGGAAACCTCCTTGCCCCGGTAAAAAAGGGGTCTTTATGGAGCCAATTTCAAAAGTCGGTTACTTTTGAAATTGGCTCTGCGATTGCTTGTATTTGCGTTGCAAACGCTGCGCCCAATCGCAATTTTTAGGTAGCTCTTTCAAAACTCCCCGAGTTTTGAAAGAGCCTCTATGTATTATACGTTGTTAAGGAAGAAATGAAAAGCCTATTGTAAGGAAGTAAGGTATTATTCTTCATCAATCATTCAATATTTCCTTAAATGTTTCATAACGGATGGTATCGGGATCAAGGATGTACCTGTAAAGCATTATATTAAGCAGGATTCTGAGAAACTCGATGGCCTTTGTGATTAGCCTGTCTGGGCACCTCTAAATCATCGGAATCTACTTTTTTTTACCTGCCGTCAGCCAAAACGGCTGTACCGGACTACCTGTTAAGTACAAGCCCGGTGCGGGTAAGGAGTTTATTCCTTGCCTGGATCGGGAGGAGAAAAACTACAGTACGGAGGTACAGGTAATGAATTCACTCAATTCGATTCTGGTCGAAGGGAATGTCGTGCGGGATGCGGTATTAAAGGAAACACCGCGGGGAACACAGGTGTGCCAGTTCTCAATCGCATCCAACCGCTTTTACAAACAGGATGACGAGTTTGAACAGGAAACCTCATTTTTTGATGTGGAGTCCTGGTCAAAGCTGGCCGAACAGTGCCAGAAATCCTGCCACAAGGGCAGGGGAGTCCGAGTGGTAGGCAGACTGAAACAGGACCGCTGGCAGGGCTCTGACGGCAAGAATTATTCGCGTATAAAAGTAGTTGCAGACCATGTCGAGTTCAAACCGCAGTTCAAAAAGAATGCGGAAAGCACAGCAGAACCTGCCGCCGATGAAGCACCTGCTGAAATCGAAATGACCGCAGAAGCTGTTTTCTGATCCTCTCCATACAGGGTGCACAACAACTTTACCCTGCCAGGATTACCTGCCCGAAACCGACGGGCAGGTTTTTTTATCCTCTCACAGGATGCTGACAAACTCGATGCTTGTCAGCATCCTGCTATGCAATTCTTCGAAAAGCTTACGCTTTTCTGCAGAATTATGACATTATTGTAGCTGAAGACAAAGGCTCGATTGCCTTTGTCATCAGCCTGCTAATACCCGGTAACCCTGTTTCTGCCCTGGTTCTTTGATACATACAGGAAGGTGTCGGACCGGCGTATCATGCCTTCAAGGCTGTCGCCTGCCCGTATGCCGGTGATTCCGATACTGATAGTTACGAACCAGGGAATCTGATCGAAATGCAGGGTGCCTACGGTGTCGCGGATGCGGTTCGCAGTAAATTGGGCCTGCTCGTTGCCGTAGTCCGGAAGAAGGGCAAGAAACTCCTCGCCGCCCCAGCGGATTAAAAGATCCTGGGGGCGCAGAAATGAAGCAGCACATTCGGCTATCGCCTTTAGCACAACATCGCCGATGTCGTGGCCCAGTTCATCGTTCACCAGCTTGAAGTGATCAATATCTATCATAAGCACATGGAGGTTCCCATGCTGGCGTACGGCCCGGTCAAAAAGGGCAGGACCGGATTTTTGGGCATAGCGCCGGTTAAACACCCCGGTCAGGGGATCATGATAGGACATGTGCCACAGTTCCTTGTTTTCCGCTTCCAGCAGTTTCAACCGTGCTTCTGTCGGTGCAAGATTCCGTTTTACCAGATCTGCTGCGAACAGGGCCAGGGCAAAGGCTATCGCTGTCATGCTCCCGACTTCCATATGTAAAGCAGGGGCAGTAAACCGGCTTGCAAGACTGACTGCGAGTGCGGAACCGCCTGCAATCAGGAACAGCCGGCGCGGTTTACTCCACAACACGGTGCCGATAACTACAAAACCCGGGATATAAATAAAGGGAACAAGGGAAGCTGCAAGATCAAGACAGCCCGCAAGGAGGGTAAAAAAAAGAACAACGATTGACAGCGTGGTCGGACGGGTTTGAACAAGAGCGAGTATGCACCGCTCTTTACGCAGGATCATTTCGATTACCAGTACAAGAGATATCAAGGCCAGCCCGGCAGCAAGTGTCAGTCTGGCAAGGTGGAGGATGGATTGAGGATATTCTGCAAGCGCAAGGGCCGCACGTATGCCCATAAGCACAGTACTGCCGATAACCGCAAGCGACACCGCCAGTTGTTGCGGTAGCCGTTTCACTATGTCCCCCTCTACTGTGTAGTATAACTGTATCTCGCCGCCGTTTTGATTTCAACAATTTCCTGTAAATTCTCCAAAGCATGAGCAGGGTGCCCGCAAACTCGACGCCTGTCAGCCTCCCGGTGCCTTCACGCAGTCAAAGATTCCGGTTATACTGGTTACTGTATGAAACCATCAGATATATCCCCGGCACTTCGCCGGACCATACTGTCCTTCCAGAAAGAGGAAGTAAATTCCGCCGCAATCTATACCTGGCTTGCCCGCCGGCTTGGCGACAGCGAAAACGGCAGAATTATCGATCGCATTGCCGCCGACGAGTTTAAGCATGCGGCCCGCTGGCAGCAGATTACCGGCCGCAGGGTCAAGCCTTCTGCGCTGAAGGTTGCTTTCTTTGTCTTCCTTGCCCGCCTTCTCGGCATCACCTTTGCAGTCCGTTTGCTGGAAAAATCTGAAGCCCAGGCGCAGACAGAATACGCAGCTGTTCTTGAGCAGTTTCCTGATACTGCTGCCATCATGGCCGAAGAAACCCGGCATGAAGAACAGCTTATAGCCATGATCGATGAGGAACGGCTGCGATATGCCGGCTCGGTTGTCCTGGGTCTGAATGATGCCCTCATAGAACTCACCGGCGCCCTCGCTGGTTTTACCCTTGCATTTCAGAATACCCGAATAATTGCCCTTACCGGCTTGATCACCGGTGTATCTGCAGCATTCTCGATGGCTGCAAGCGAATACCTGTCCCAGCGTTCGGATGCCGGTTCCGATCAGTCGCCCTTCAGATCCGCCCTGTATACCGGAACAGCCTACATCATAACGGTAGCCGCCCTTGTTGCCCCTTTTTTTGTGTTCGCATCCTTTTTAACAGCCTTTGCGGTAACACTGGGTACGGCAATCCTTATAATCCTGTGCTTCAATTTTTATATAAGCACGGCCAAAGACCTTCCCTTCCGCCGGCATTTTCTCGAGATGCTTGTACTCAGCCTTGGAGTGACTGCGCTGTCCTTCGGCGTCGGCCTTGCTGTAAAGCATTTTCTGGGTCTGGAGCTCTGACAGATACCCATGATTCTCGCCCTGCCTCTTTTTTTATTATATGCTGTGTACGGCATGGTCAATGCCTGCCTGCCGCTCTTGTTGCGGTCTCTTGGATTTACACCGGCGTCTATCGGCCTTTTACAGGGAATTTTTGATGCTGCAGGTCTTGCCTTTCCCCTGTTTCTGAGCGCTCGCGTAGACCGCAGCGGGCGCTACGGCCGCTCTCTTGCACTGTGCGGCCTGGTCATGGTGATTTCTCTTCCCTTATTGCTGCGTTTCCCGCACTTTGTTATAGCGGCTATTGTGCTTTCTGTTTTCGCGCTTGGCTATAAAGGTGCGCCTCCTGTCGCAGATGCCCTGTTATCCCGAATCCTCGGTGACAGGACTGACCGGTACGGAAGCATCCGGGTCATCGGCACCCTCGGCTTTGTATGCATGACCCTTGTTCTTCAGTTCACCTCTATCGTGAATACCGCCAGCAACTCCTCAATCGTACTGTGGACCATCATACCGGCCTCTGCAATGGCTCTTTCTGTCCTGTTGCTTCCGGGCCTTATTAAAACCCGATCCTCTGCTGGAGGTTCAGATCAGAATTCCGGGGAAAACCGGACGATAGAAAATACTTCGACAATGCCACGGACCGGCGGCGCTCTTCGGTTATCCGCCGGCACCCTCGCTCTTTTAAAATCCTTTCCGGTTGTTTTTTGGGGCGGCATAGCCCTGGTGTTTCTCGGCTTTTTGGGAATGACCCCGAGCCAGCGTTTTTTTTCACTGTATGTGCGGGAGTTCCTGGGCCTTGAATCCTGGGCCGGACTGTGGGCTCTTGCTGCAGGGGCGGAAATGCCGTTAATGCTTGTTTCCGGGCTTTTAATCCGCCGGTTCGGTATCAAACCGCTTTTGGCGGTCTCTCTCGCGGCTGTTACCCTGCGCAATCTGGTATACGCCTTCATTCCCACCTTCGGCGGAGCCGTTCTGGGTCAGCTCCTTCATTCCCTGTGCTTCGGTCTTTTTCATCCTGTTGCCATTGCACTGGTAATCCGCCATGCACCCCGCCACCGTCTGGCTCTGGGGCTGACTATTTACACCGCTGCTGCTGTCGGCCTTGCTTCAATCCTCGGAAATGTTGCAGGCGGTTTTCTCATCGAATTTGCCGGCTGGAAGGCCCTGTTTGTGCTGTTCAGCATTCCGTCAACCGCAGCACTTGTTCTCTGGGCAGTTTTTTTCCGAAAAAGACGCGATTGACAGCGGTTGTTCGCCGGGCTATCATCGCCCCATCATGATCGCAACTATTGTAAACTGCATCGCTGTCATTATCGGAACAGCAATCGGACTCCTTTTTGCACGCCGTATCGGCGAAACCCTTTCAGACGCCATCGCCGCCGCTGCCGGTGTTGTAACCCTTGTTATCGGGTTCCAGATGGCGTTTCAGACCGTAAACATCATCTATCTTGCCCTTGCTCTTATAACCGGCGGCATTCTGGGTTTCTGGTGGGATATTGACGGTAAAATTCTGGCGATTGGACACTGGCTTGAACGCCGGTTTATGGTCCGGCCTTCAGTTAAGGCAGCCCGGGCTGCCCGGGCAGGCAATGAAATTCCCCCTGCCGAAAAAACCAGCCGCTTTGCCTATGCCTTTCTCAATTCATCGGTGCTCTTTTGCGTTGGAGCCATGGCTATTATCGGCTCTTTCAAGGCGGGTACCGCCGGCGATTATACGACCCTTTTAACAAAGTCGGTCCTGGACGGCTTTATGGCCATTGTGTTTGCCGCTGCCATGGGTATCGGCACGGCCTTTTCGGCCCTGTCAATTCTGGTCTATCAGGGCCTCCTTACCCTGACTGCGGTTTGGGTCAAGCCCTTTGTCACCGAACGAATGCTGGCCGAGCTTACCGGTATAGGCGGCGCCTTTATTGTCATGATCGGCATCAATCTTCTGGCTTTGAGGCGTCTTAAAACCGCCAACTATCTGCCGGGAATGCTTGTTCTGATTCTGCTTGTTCTTGCAGACCCCTTTATCATGAGGATCGCCGCACTTTTTGTTTGACAAACTACCTGTTTCGCCATAAACTGTTCCCATAAGATAACTCTTTTTTAAGGAGGCCATAGTATGGCAAAGGTAGAACTGAAGGGAATTGGCAAGGTATATGACGGTAACGTCCGTGCCGTAGACAATGCCAATATCATTGTTGACGATCAGGAATTCGTCGTTTTCGTAGGACCTTCCGGATGCGGAAAGTCCACCACACTGCGCATGGTTGCCGGTCTTGAAGAAATCTCCGAGGGAGATCTGTTCATCGACGGTATCCGCATGAACGACGTACCCCCCAAAGACCGCAATATCGCGATGGTTTTCCAGAACTACGCCCTGTATCCCCACATGACTGTATACGATAACATGGCCTTTGGTCTTAAAATCCGCAAAACCGACAAGAAAGAGATCGAGCGCCGTGTTCATGAGGCTGCCCGTATCCTTGATATCGAAAAACTGCTTGAGCGCAAGCCCAAGGCCCTTTCCGGCGGTCAGCGCCAGCGCGTTGCCGTAGGCCGCGCCATCGTCCGCAACCCCAAGGTATTCCTCTTTGACGAACCCCTTTCCAACCTGGATGCCAAGCTCCGCGTTCAGATGCGCGCCGAAATCTCCGACCTGCATCACCGCCTGAAGGCAACCATGATCTATGTAACCCACGATCAGGTAGAAGCCATGACCATGGGCGACAAGATTGTAGTCATGAAGGACGGAAAGATTCAGCAGATCGGTAGCCCCCTGTATCTGTACAATCATCCCATCAACAAATTTGTTGCCGGATTTATCGGTTCACCGCCCATGAACTTCCTGAGTGTAAAGGTTCTGGAAAAGGGCGGGCAGATTGTCGTGGATGAAGGTTCTTTCGAGCTTATTCCGACTGCCGAGCACCAGAAAAAACTGAAGGACTACCTGGGCAAGGAACTGTATGTCGGTATCCGCCCCGAGGACATCTCTTTTGTCAAGACTCCAGCAAACAAAAACAACATGCAGATGCGCGTAAGCGTAAAAGAGCCCCTGGGAGCTGAAACCCACCTGTATCTGACCACCAAGACACAGCAGGTTATTGTTCGCACATCGCCTGAGTTCTCCTCACAGATTGGTGAAACAGTAAACTTTGAGCCCCTGATGGAAAAAGCAAAGTATTTCGACAAGGATACCGAGCTTTCAATCTGTGATGAGGTTAAATCCGAATAGTTCGGTATAAACCGTCTTGCCAAAAACCGCGCCCGGTAAATCCGGCGCGGTTTTTTTTATTCCTGATTTACAAATAAATCCCCGTGTACTGATAATACGAACGGTTTTTCGCAACCGGCTGTATACTGAGCCGTATAAACACCACAGTGAATACACCGAAATCAAAGATGGGAGGATAGTCATGGCTTTGCAGTCGCTGGTTGAACGATTGCCCATATTCAAGAACCGGTCAATTCGTCTACAGCACAGTAATCCCATAACCCATCCGGGTACAGCGGGCAGCAGGGATGATAATGGACTTCCCGGGGCCGTTGATGAACGGGGAGCGGCAGAACTGCTTTCAAATCTGGGCCAGCTGGCCCGTGAAACCGGTGTGTACGGTATCTGGTCCTGGCGATGCGCCCGGACTGCTGCGGTCCGGTATATGGTTCTTCATAGCATTGAAGAGTCAAACGATTTTGAGTTTTTGACAAATCCCCTGATCTGTGAACGAACAAAGCTGTGGGAAAAAGGTATTATGACCGCTGCTGGCCGGGAACTGGTTGACGGGCCTGATTGGCGCTCCTGTGATGAAGCTTTCATTGCCAATGAATATGGCGGAGACCTTGCTCAGGCGCTTCGCGATGCTATTTACGAAGAAGATCCGGTACTGCTGCAGCGCAGCCTGACTGCAGGCGCAGATCCTGACACCCTGATGCAGGACGGATGGACAGCTCTTTCACGGGTTATTGCAGACGGCAAACCGGCTGTCCTTGCGCAGCTGTTGCTTGAGGCCGGGGCCGATATTCACCGGAAAACACCCTGCGGTGAAAACCCGGTCAGCCTGGCATTATCTACCCATAATACTGATGTATTTAACATGCTCAGGCGGATTGACCGCTGACAGGCTCATGGGTACTGTTCATCGTCCCGGTGCGGTGATCATGCGGGTGTTTTCGTACAGTACCAGACGCCAGCCTTCTTCCAGGATGTGCATTCTGTTTTCCGGGGTTTTTATTGTGCCTATTTCCATGAATTCCAGCAGTTTTTTCAGCTCCAGTACCGCGTTATAGGTAGTCCGGTAACGGCCGCACATGGCTGCCTTGTTGTAGCGCGGTGAACAGTCCGCGCAGCTGCTTTCATCCTGGGAGGCGGAAGTACCCAAAAGGCGCTGTATATCGCTGCAGCGCAGACACCGCTGGGGGGCCGAAGCAAAGGCATGCAGCAGGGCTGTTTTTTTGCTGCCGGCTAACGCGGTGATGTCGCGGTTGTCAAACTGCATTTTACCGGGGCTTATCCGCAGGGTATGGCTGCTCAGCAGTCTCAGGCGCCAGGAAGCCCAGACAGTGATAAAGACCAGAAGTGTATTATACGCGTTGTATAGCAGGGCTTCCTGTATGCGCGGTTCCGCCCGGGTTGCAATGGCATACCCCATCAGAAAAACCCACTGTGCATACAAAAGGGCTATTAAAATACCGATGCGGCTAAAAAGAAGAGCTGTGGTTCTGGTTGCAAATCTGCTGTCTCCCCGGCTGACATCACCGTACAGGCGTATAAGGACAAGGGGAGGAAGGACCATCAAATACTGGAATACACCGGAAAACCAGTCCTGGTGAAGATACGTGCCTCCGCGGACGGATACAGAAATAAGGGCGCCGGTTATCAGAAAGGCATGCAGGGCAAAACAGCCCGTTCTGCTGCACTGCAGGGAGCGGAACCATCCGGCGGCGCCAACCACAGTGATAATGAGCATAGCCGGGAAACCGGCCAGCGGCGGCAGTCCGCCGGAAGCAGAGATGGGTACCTCGCCGAGGGTTGCCGTCCAGATTATAAGCCAGGGGAGTGCAAAAAGCAGTGAAACCAGCAAAAGTGCCGGTGCTGACTGTTTCATCATTTCAGTATATCCCCTGTTGTCCGATTTTGGCAGAGCCAATCACAGAAAAAGCAGATATCGGCTGTTTTTCCGGGAAACTGCATTCCTGCTTTTTCCATTTCACAGCGCAGTGTGCCAAGCCCCTTTTCATAACACGCACGAATGTGCGGTTTGTCCTGTGCGTTCTTGAGGAGGGTATCATAGCCGTCCGTGATGGAACCGGCGATCAGCTCAGGCCGTTCATTGGCGAATCCGCAGCAAACGGCGACTTGCCCGTCCGGGTGCACAAACCATATCTGTCCGGGTCCTTCGCACCAGTCATCTGTGAACCAGCGCGCATCATCCCATGCTCCAGCTTCGCACGGACCCCTGGAACGCGGCAGTGTCAAGACAGGAATGAGTATTCCTGTTCCGTCGTCAATGCCGCGCCTGCGGTTTTCTTTCCATCGTGTATCCTCAATGCGCAGGATGACTCCGTCCTCCATCACAAGCCCGGCGCACAACAGGTCTGCCAGGGCGCAAAGGCGCGGAGTGTCCGGCAGTTGCTGATCATTCATTACGCTTATGATTTCACAGCAGTCGCCCCGGCCGAAGGTGGAAAGGACCGCGCGGATAAAAACTGCCAGGCGTTCGGGCTCCTGGGTGTGCCAGCTGTCTACGGATAGGCCGATTGTGCCGTCAAAACCGGCCTCTGCAAGCCGCAGAAGAGTTTGATTCAGGGTGTCTTCTGTATCCCACCAGTCACCGTTGGTCATAAGCCGGTCAAAGAGCTGGCTGTTTTCGCAGGAGGCCCTGATTATTGAAACCAGAAAATCCGGTTTGAGGAAGGGTTCTCCACCTGAAAAACCGACCCGGTCTATACCGTGTTCGGCACACTCGTTTAAAAAACGCAGGGCATCTATTGCATCCAGTTCGTTTTCGCCGGGACGCTGACCGCGGGCGCGGTCAACCCTGCAATGACCGCAGGCCAGATTACACCGGGCGGTGGGAGCAAAGATCACCTGGGCGGGATTAAATCGGCCCATACTCAGCTGTTCTCCGTTTTTTCGACCGGAATAAAGGTAACCTTTTGTGCTGGTATGTCGATGTTGCCTGCCCGTACTGTCAGCACATCGTTGAGCCCTGCGGTGCCCTGTACCAGAATCTTTGATTCCTGCCCCAGTGAGGGTATCAGGATGGTAGCTGCAGGGCCGGAAATATCCACGATAACAGCTTGTGCACTCCATTCCGGATGAGTGGAAAGATACACAAGTATCCAGTGCAGTGTACTTGCCCGTTCCGCCTGGGTACATGCGCGGCTGCCTGCATCACCCTGGGCAATGCGTTCCAGCATTTCATCGGTTTCCAGGGGGGCGAGTCCGTCCAGATGGCGGTGAAGCTGTTGATGTGCAATGAGGTCTCCGTATCTGCGCAGCGGGCTTGTAACCTGACTGTACATGCCCAGACCCAGTCCTGCATGGTCGGCAGGCACGGTACCAACCCGCCGGCTTTTCATGCCCCGGCGCTTTGCGTATTCACCGGCAAGGCCCTGCGGAAGATCCTTCGGTATTGAAGGGTCCTCCTGGCTGACATACTGGAAGGGTATGCGGTGTTTGAATGCGTACCGTGCACAGGCTTCACCGGTTAAAAGCATCATCTCGCGAACCATACCGCTTGATGCTGTCGGAAGCACTGTTTCGATATGTACCTCGCCTGCGGTTGCCGACTCGGTAGCAACTGAAAGGTGTATTTCCGGAAGTTCAATATCTATGGCTCCGGCGGCACGGCGGCGCAGAAGATTGCGTTCAGCGATGGCAAACAGCGGAGCCAGTCCGCTTTCATCTTTTCTGCGGTCGGCTTCAGTGTAGGTAAGGCGAGTCACCCGGACAAGGGTGCGGTGAATGGATACATCTTCAATCCCCCCGGCCTGATTGAACGAAAGCTTGAAGGAAAGGGCACGGGAAGCAGGAGAAAGACCCAAAGCAAACCATTCCAGACTGCGGTCTTCAAGCATGCGGGCGGCTCCTTCCGGCAGATACAGGGTAGAACCTCTGGCCCGTGCTTCAAGGTCTGCGGGGCTGTCCGGAGTGACAGATGATGCAGGATCGGCAATATGGACCCACAGAGAATCCCCGTCCATGCAGACAGCATCGTCAGGATCGGCACTCCATGCGTTGTCTATTGCCCAGCTTTCAAGATGGGTAAGATCAAGTCGAGCGTCGGTATCAGCCGGGGGAGCAACGGAAACAGTTGCGCTTCGTACCGTTAATCCCTGGCGGTAGGGCCAGGGATTGCGCCATACAGACCAGAATTGTGAATCCAGCAGCACGCGGTGGGCTTCTTCTGCTGTTTCGGCGCGGCCTGCGTCCTTTAAAAGACGGCATTTGTCGGTTTTGCCGAGGGCAAGTGCTTCAATTTCCTGCAGGAAGCGGGCATCTGTTTCCGGATTGATGAGACCGGCTTGTTGTCCTTTCTTTTTTACAAGACGTTCGACAAAACCTTCCCGTTCGCTGCCGTCCCGCTGGCGGGCTGCCTGTTTTTCGCTTATTGCCCGGGCTTCTTCGGCAGATCTGATTTTGATAAAGCCGGGACCCGAACAGTCAAAGCGGGGATGGGCGCACAGGGTTTGCCAGGCATCCCAGACCTGTTCACCGGGAATGGAGCCCCAGGCCAGCTCCATTATGGCAGCGAAATCAGGCTGTTCACCGGCAAAAAAATCCGCTGCCTCTGCAAGATCGGCCGGGGGCGCTTTCGCGGAAAGTACAGCCTTCAGGCTTGAAACCTGCGCGGACCCGAGCGGGTCGTAGTCCTTTTCCCTGACCCGTTTTGTTCCGGAAGGGGTGTCAATATCTATTTTATCGGAGCTGACGGCGGTTATAACGGCCGGATTGTTTTTATACAGTACGAGGGTATTCAGGGTCGGTTTCATGAATGACAGTGTAGCATTTCAGCGGGTCTTGTCCAACTGTTCCTGCATTGGTATATTTATGCACTATTATGTAAGCCATGTGCAAAAACAACCGGTTTTGCAGGCCTTTAATCAGGAGAAACGAATGATTGTAATGAAGTTTGGCGGTTCCTCGGTTGCCAGTGCAGAACGGATTCGTCATGTTGCCGATATTATCCGCACCTTTGCCCACAAGCGTCCGGTTGTGGTTCTTTCCGCCATGGGAGACACTACCGATGATCTTCTGGATGCCGCAGATGCTGCATTGGGCGGCGTTGTCACCGTTGATGCAATAGAAAAACTGCATAAAGATACAGCCCGCGATCTGGGTATTGCACCCGGGACAGTTGATCCTCTTTTGGCGGAGCTTCGTACCCTGCTGACCGGGATTTCCATGCTTCGCGAGGTAACCCCCCGTTCACGGGATTATCTGGTTTCTTTTGGCGAACGTTTGTCCGTTCGTATGATGGCTACTTTTTTATCCAGTCAGGGTACTACAGCCGAATTCAAGGATGCCTGGGATATCGGCTTTATTTCAGACTCCAATTATACCAGCGCAGAACTGCTGAATGAAACCTGGGAGAGAATACGCACCAATCTGGGCCCCTGGGCTTCAGGAAAGCCGGGAGACGGAATGGCAATTCCGGTGGTGACCGGTTTTATTGCAAAGGATACCAACGGCTTTATTACCACGCTCGGGCGCGGTGGCAGTGATCTTACTGCCACCCTGATAGGCGCCGCCTTGCGGGCCGAAGAGGTACAGACCTGGAAGGATGTGGACGGAATAATGACGACCGACCCGCGTATTGTGAAGGAAGCCCGTCCCGTGCCGGTTGCAACCTATGACGAGGTAGCCGAGCTTGCCTACTTTGGTGCACAGGTTTTACATCCCCGGTCAATGCAGCCCTGTCTGCAGACGGGCACCCCGGTGAGAGTTAAAAATTCGTATAATATCGAGGCACCCGGCTCAATTATTGTTACCGCTCATACTACTGCTCCTGATCCGGTCAGGGCGATTACCAGCAAAAAGGGTGTGACCCTTGTTGATATTGTTTCTACCCGTATGTTGGGACAGCATGGTTTTTTGGCCAAGGTATTCGAGATTTTTGAGCGGCATTCCGTCAGTGTTGACGTGGTTGCTACCAGCGAGGTTTCAGTTTCCTGTACTGTTGACAGCAGAAAGGCCGATCTTGCAGCCCTGCGCGCTGATCTGGACAAGTATGCCCATTCAGATATTCGCACTGATAAGGCCATTGTAACGATCATCTGTGATATCCGTCATTCCAGCGAAATTCTGGCAGCGACCTTCGAGGTGCTTGCCCGGGAAAAAATAAATATCCAGATGATCAGTCAGGGTGCAAGCAAGGTAAACATAAGCCTGATTTGTGATTCATCTGAAAGCGAACGTGTTGTGCAGCTGTTGCATACCCGGTATTTTGGAGTTGATGGAAAGGGAGGATTGAACTGATGCGTTTTGCGATGGTTGGTTACGGAAAGATGGGGCATATGATTGCACAGGCCGCCCGGCTTCGCGGTCATACACTGGTACTGTCCGCAGATCCCTTTGCAGAAGATGCACAGTGTAAATCTCCGAATTCGGCAGAGGTTGCAGCCGCCATAGTTGATTCGGGCGCTGAAGGTATTATCGAATTTTCTCATCCGAAATCGGTGTTGGCAAATATTCATGCCTTTGTGCCGACAGGGATTCCCCTGGTCGTCGGCACAACCGGCTGGCATGACAAGATCGATGAAATAAAAAAGATGGTTTCGGAACGGGGTTCCGCTTTTTTGTATGCGTCCAATTTTTCTCTCGGGGTTAATCTGTTTTACCGGATGGTCTCCGAGGCGGCACGCCTGATGTCGGCGTTCGAGGAATATGATGCTGCGGTGTTTGAATCGCATCATAACCAGAAAGCCGACAGTCCTTCCGGAACAGCCCTTGATGTGGCGCGGCGGGTGATGGACAATCTGCCGAGAAAAAAACGTCTGGTAAGCGATGCCTTTTACCGAAAACCCGACCCCGAGGAGCTGCATGTTGCCAGTCTTCGTGTGGGATCTGTTCCCGGTACACACACCGTGTTTTTTGATTCAGCTGCCGATACCATCGAATTGACCCACACAGCCCGCAGCCGTGAGGGTTTTGCAATGGGTGCGGTGCGTGCCATCGAGTGGCTGACAGACCGGGATGAGCGTGGACAGTTCCGCCGGGGAGTGTATACCATGGATGACTATTTCGCAGATCTTTAAACAGCTTATGCCAAGGGCACTAACAGGCTAATGACAAAGGCAATTTAGCTTTTGTCATTAGCTGGAAAAAGTGATAATTCTGCACAAAAGGGTACGCTTATTCGGCGACTGTGATCTCGCGGGCGGTATTGGAAAGATACAGTATTGCTATTCTGCTGCCGCCCCTGGCATAGACCTCGCAGTCGCCTGCCCGGTATGAGGGTGCGCCGAGCTGTTGTTCAATATCGGTACGGTTGTCGCCTGTGCGGATATCTGCCGGCAGGGATACCGGGGAGCCGTAGCCCAGATGAATTGCGGTAATCCGGTCTGTGCCGGAACCTGCTTCGCGCCGTATTGTTATGCGGGCAGCCAATGAAGGATATACCCAGTATTCAGTTGAAAAATCATAAATTATCTCGGCAGGGTGTCCCCAGGCGCTTATAAGGCGGTCAGAGTTCATGCCGGTTCTTATTCCGCGGAGCGTAAGGGGCGGCAGGGTATCAGGATCCCAGGCAGTAAGGTCGGGATAGTCTGTCAGGTCGTTCGGGTCTAACCCGCTTTGCCGGCCAAACCAGAGCAGCAGCCGGGCAGCATCATGGGCGTTTGCCGGGTTGCCGGATGAAAGCCGTTCCTGTGATGGAAGTACCCCCTGAATACCGGCTTGCGGCCTTTGTTGAAGGACGAGACTGTTTGTAAGTATCATACGGGCCCGCAGCGGGTCCTGTTTCGTCATAAATAATACCCAGGCACGGTTTGCATTTGCTGCAAACCCTGTACCCTGATCCTCCCGCAGTGCTGCGAGTTCTGAAAGCTGAACCGCCTCTCCTGTAAAAGAGGGGTCTCCGGCAAGAACCAGAAAGGCTGCCCGTGTACTGACTACCAGATCATCTGTAGAGGCGGCTGAAAGCCGTGTCAGGCCGTTCAGGGCCTGATTAAACAGACGTTCGTTTCCGGCTATGCGGGCCGGTATACCGGTTGCAGGCCACAGGGGTCCTGTTTTGGGACTGAAACTTCCCGTGTTGAACGGAAGGAAGGGCGGTGGAAATGCAGATGCTGCCGGAATTGAAGCCAGATACAGGCGTACTGCAAAAAAGGTTTCCAGCCGGTCAAGGTAGGGGGCACCGGGATAAAGCTCCTGCATTGCCCTGATAATTTTTTGACCGTTATCAAGGGCTGCTCCGTCCCGAAGGGCCAAAAGAGCGGTTAACAGGTCCTGTGCAAGAGCCGTGTTGGTTTCAGCTTCCCGGCGAAGGGTGTCACGGCGGGCCTGTGCAGCAGAGCCAAGCATTGCCAGTGCCTGGTCCTGTGCGCGTTCGGGATAGCCCGCGACAGATAACAAAAGTGCCGCAAAACTATCGGCCTGGGCGGTGGCTGCACCGGCGGCAGCAGGTGTACCAGGTGCCGCTGAACCTGCACTGCGCCCGGAAATTCCAAGGGCTTTCAGTGCAGCCTGATAAGCGATAAAGGGAGCCACAAGATACTCCCTTTCTGCCTCAAGATGGCGTATCCGCCGGGTAGAAAGGTCATCACTGGTAAACAGGGTTAGATCGATCAGGTCCAGAAGTGCTGTTGATATCCACAGGGTGCCATCCTGAAAAAGTTCTGCCTCGGGTTCTGTGCCGGGTGAAACAAGTATGGTAAGTGCGCCGCGGTCAAGTTCGGTGCGTCTGAACAGAAGGAACGCAGCCGATTCCAGTATTTCTGCCCAGTCGCCCAGTTCGGAAGGTGCAATACGAGCCGCAGCAACAGCCTCAAGCCGGCTTGAGGCATCAGAAGTGCGAGGTTGCTGCGCGATCAACGGCAGGAAGCCGGTTGCCAGAATTACACAAAAAACGAGCTGTTTCATATACCAACAATAACATACCGGTATCCGAAAGGCAACGAAAAGGCTATAGTGATTATGTATATGGATAAACTCTTTTTAAAACAGGGCGAGGAAGACCGCATTCTGCGCGGTCATCCCTGGATTTTTGACAACGAGATCGGGCGCTTTCAGGGCGAGTGTCCTGACGGAAAACCTGTAGAGGTTTTCAGTAAAAGCGGATTATTTTTGGGTACCGGAGTGATAAACCGTCACAGCCGTATCAGTGTGCGCCTGTTTTCGCGAACAAGAGGCGAGACCCTTGATCGTGCGTTTTTTGTCGCCCGTATTCGCGAAGCCTTTGATCACCGGATGAGGTTGTATGGACCTGACAGTTCATGGCGGCTGGTATTTGCAGAAGCTGATTTTATTCCGGGTCTTGTTGTAGACCGTTTTCTCGACATCTCCGGCCGGGTCTGGCTGGTTGCCCAGTTTTTGACCCTGGGCGCCGATGTATTCCGTACTGAAGTCAGAGAAGCACTTGTCGAGGTGTGTTCTCCTGCCGGCATATACGAACGCAGCGATGTTCATGTTCGAGCCCTTGAAGGTCTTGAAGAAACCACCGGCTGGATGTGGGGGTCCGGCGATCCGGTTATTGAAATTAAGGAAAACGGGGTGAATATACGGGTTGATCTGGCCCATGGACAAAAAACCGGATATTTCCTTGATCAAAAGGATAACCGTGCTCTCGTTGCCCGATATGCACGCGACCTTCGGGTACTGGATACCTTTACACACACCGGTGCCTTTGGGCTGAACGCTGCGTACGGCGGTGCCAGCGGGGTTATCAGCGCCGATATCTCTGCCGAGGCGATACAGACTGTACAGTACAACATTGAGCGCAACGGGTTTTCACAGCGTATGCAGGCTGTCCAGGCAGATGTGTTTGAACTGCTGCGTAATTATGAAAAGGAAGACCGGCGGTTTGACATGATTATTCTTGATCCTCCTGCTTTTACCAAAAGCGCAAAAATGGCAGAAAAAGCCTATGGCGGCTACAAGGAAATCAATTTACGGGCAATGAAATTGCTGGAGCGGGGGGGATATCTGGTAACCTGTTCCTGTTCCCACTTTTTCCCTGCGGAACTGTTTTACAAAATGATTCACAGCGCTGCCGGTGATGCCAAACGGACCTATCAGATTCTGTCCCGTAACGGCCCTGCAGGCGATCATCCTGTCCTTGGAGGATATCCTGAATCAGATTATCTCAAGTGCGCTTTTCTGAGGATCTGGTAAATGTCATGGAATGCACTGGCTGTAATCGGACCTACCGCCGCCGGAAAAACACATCTGGCGGTTACCCTCGCCGAACGTTTTTCCGGCGAAGTTATTTCAGCTGATTCCCGTCAGGTCTATTGCGGGCTTGATATCGGTTCCGGCAAGGACATTTCTGAATATGGCAGTGTCCCGTATCATTTGATTGACATTGCACGTCTTCCGGACGAGTACACTGTGTTTCATTACGTGCGGGATTTCAGGACCGTATTCGCAGACATGAGCCGGCGGGGGGTGCTTCCTGTATTGTGCGGCGGTACCGGTTTATATCTGGATGCCGTTATACGCGGTTACTGCCTTGAAGAGGTGCCGGTTAACCCTGCCCTGCGTGCTGAACTTGAGGATCAACCCCTGCAGATTCTGCAGCAGAGGCTGCTGGAAATCAAGCCGGATCTGCATAACCGGACCGATCTTGAAGACCGGGACAGGCTGACCAGGGCTATTGAACTGGCAGAATACCGCCAGGCAAAGCCCGAGCCGGTACAGCAAGAGAATCCTTTTAAACCCTTGATCCTCGGTGTGCGTTTTGAACGCGCCGAGCTCAGAGAAAGGATTCGTATCCGGCTGCTTCAACGGCTTGAATCCGGACTTGTGGATGAGGTTGCCTTTCTTCATGAATCAGGCATCAGCTGGGAAAGACTGGAATCCCTGGGGCTTGAATATCGGTTCACCGCCGAATATCTGCAGGGCAAGACAGACAGCAAAGACCAGTATACAGAAAAACTCTATACGGCTATCTGTCAGTTCGCGAAACGCCAGGATACCTGGTTTCGCGGAATGGAACGAAAGGGTGTCATTATTCACTGGCTTGACCGGGGTGAACTTCCGCCGGTCCTGCGTCAGGCAACAACAAAGGCCGATTTTTCTTCCATTTCGGTGATATAACCGGTACGCAGACAGCTTTCAAATAACGATCTGCTCATAAATTCCTCGATAATCTTTTCGTATCCGTCCATATCCCGGAAGATTCGTACCATCAGACCGTCTTCGTTCTCGCTCATAACCGCCAGATAATCAGCGGAGCCTGCGGTGCTTTTAATATAAAAGTTTCTCATGTTATCCTCCCGCACACTACCATTTTCGGTGTGATGCGTTTTTCCTTGAGTAAAACAGGTGTCTGGAGGTACCATCAGGGTATGCTGTTTGTAGATGCACACATACATCCTTATGATCTCGCCGAACGGATGCTTCCGGGCGCACCCCTGTCAGCCGGTCAGAGTCCTGCAGGTATTCTGCACCCCGATACCCTGGTCTGTGCTTCCGCCTGGCGCTTTGATGAATTTGAATGGAATGAAAAACTGAAAAAAGACCTGCCTGGCAGTGTTGCTTTGTCTTTTGGCGTTCATCCCCAGCTACCTGATTCTGCCTTGATTCCGGTTCTTGAAACACTGGCTGATCAGGGTCGTATAGATGCAATTGGCGAGTGCGGTTTTGATTTATTTCCTGAATATCGTGAACAGCGCGCACAGCAGGATCGGGTATGGAAGGATCAGCTGGATATTGCGGCCAGGTACCGCCTTCCCCTGATTATACATGTGCGAAAGGCAATGGACAGGATTTTTGCAGATACACAGTTGCTTGCTGCCTTGCCGGCTGTTGTTTTTCACGGCTGGCCGGGTTCAGTCCGGGAGGCACACAGTATTCTGGATCGCGGGGTGAATGCCTGGTTTTCATGCGGCAAGGGCCTGCTGCGCGGGCAGCGAAGCCTGATTGCTGTTGCCCGGGAAGTGCCGGTTGAGCGGTTGCTGACCGAAACTGATGCCCCCTGGATGGCCGGAAAAGGGGAGGAATATAGCCATTCGGCGGATATTTCGCGGGTTTTTGATGCCTTGTGTACTCTACGGGGTTGTGATCCGGAAACCACCGCCCGTATACTGGAAAAATCATTTCGACTGGTTTTTTTCGGGTCCTGACGGTAAACAGGCTGAGGGCAAAGGCAATCGAGCCTTTGTGTGGTTTCAGCTGTTATCAGCCGCTTCTTTCAGAGCCTCGGCACTGATCCGGTACAGTTCCGGCATCCCGGGCAGTTCTGCACGGGCGGCATCGCAGTCACCCGAGCGCAGCAGTTGTTCGATATATGCACAGCGTGCTGCCAGCCGTTCCGCTCCAACTGTCATTGCAGCTCCTTTCAGATGATGGACCTGGTGAGTAAACAAAACGCGTGCGGCCTCGTCGCACGGAGTTGTGCTCAGCCTCATCCATTCCAGGTGGGCATCCGTCTGCATCAAGAAGGTTTGAATCAGTTCACTGTATATTTCCCGTTCTCCGTCCAGCCGCTCAAGAGCGGCTGCCGAGTCAACAAGGGGAACTGAATCAAAGGAGTCCGGAGATACTGTTTTCATTCAGTAGTCCTTTTATAAAAGTCCTCACCGCGGCCATTAATTACAACCATTGCAGGAAAATCACGAACTTCAATTAACCGTACTGCTTCCATACCAAGATCAGCGTAATCAAGAATCGTGCTTGAGAGTATATGACGGCTTGCCAGTTCTGCAGCAGCACCCCCGACAGCTGCAAGGTATACTGCATTCCACCGTCCGCAGGCCTCGCTCCATTGTTTTGAGCGGTTGCCTTTCGCAATTGTAATCAGGGAAGCCCCCCTGCTCATCAGTTCCCCGGCGTAGCCGTCCATCCGGCCGGCTGTTGTAGGACCGAGACTGCCGGTTAAACCACCCTGCGGGGTTTTTGCAGGGCCTGCATAGAAAATAGGGTAGCGGCTAACGTAATCCGGAAGAGAGCCTGTGTCTGCCAGAAAGCGGTGCCAGCGGGCATGGGCAGCGTCCCGTGCAACCAGGATTGTTCCGTTTAATAAAACCGCTGTTCCGGTTGCAAGACCGGACAGGCGGGAAAGAGCCTGTTCCATCCCCAGAGAAAAATCGATGACGCAGTCCGGTTTTGACTCCGGCTGTGCAGCCTGATTGAATCCTTCAAGCCGTTCAGGCTGGACACAGGTCCGTTCAAGCCACAGACCATTTTTATCTATAAGGCCGTGCAGGTTGCGGTGAGCCGAGCAGGAAACCCCGATAGAGACCGGAAAACTGGCTCCGTGGCGGGGTAAACGATAGACACGGGCTGCAGATGCCAGGGCTGTACCGCCGAATTGTGCACCAAGACCGCTGCGGGCGGCGATATCGAGCACCCATTGTTCTATCTCGGGAGCCCGCTCCGGTTCCACTCCGGCTACCCGGTAGTCCCATCCATCAAGTTTGGTGTCAAAGTAGCCGGTTGTAACCAGTTTCAGTGTCAACAGGTTATGTTCAGGACTGAGGCCTCCGGCAACAACCGCAATGGTGTATGGTGGACATGCTGCCGTTCCAAGTTCAGGTATCTGTTTTTCCAGAAAGATTCTGAAGGCATCAGGTTCAAGCAGGGCACGGTTTGCCTGAAAAAGGCTAGTTTTATTTGATGAACCGCCGCCTTTCGCACAGAATAAAAAGCGGAAAGCCGAGTCCTTTCCGCTGTGGAGGCTGTGTACGCATTGCAGCAGAATCTGTGCCGGCAGGTTGTCTCCTGAATCGGCTTCATCAAAAAAACCGTCTGGACGGAAGGTGGAGTTTCGCAAATTAAGCGTCTGCCATGCACGGTGAATGCCGTCGGTGATGGCCGCCCGGGGATCGCTTTCGCAGGCAATTCCGCTGTCCTGCCACCCGAAAACTGTGGCAATTCCGGTGTCCTGACAGAGAGGATACACACCCTGTGAGGCGACAGCGGCGTTTCTGAGCAGGGTTGCAAGCACCAGCCGGTCATTTTCTGTGCTTGAGCTTTCGCCGGCAAGGCGGATGAGACTGCGCAGGTGTTCTTCGGTAAAGGTGAAAGACACACGTTTAAAAGCTTCGAACGCAAGATCGGAAAAATCTTTCGGGGCAAGAAGCAGAGGATTGATGCGACCGGGTTTGTCTGCGGTATCTTGTGTATGTGCACGGGTGCTGATAAGGTCGAATTCCATATCGAAGTGCAGTATAGCCCCAATCGGGCAATTTTGCTATAGTAAATACCCGCCTGGAGGATCAGATGAAACGCCTTTTACTTGCTTTGGCGGCAGTTACCGCCCTTTTTGCATTGTTCAGCCTTATGCCCCTGAGCGGGCATTCTGTTGCGGCCTTTGCTCTATCGGCCGGAAGTGCCGGTGCTGTGTGTATTGCCCTGTACCGGCTTCTGGCCGCGCCTGACCGGAAGCGATACCAGAGAGCAAAAAAGCTTCTGGAATATCTGCCCTTTATTCAGATGGCAGCCTTTGTTATCCGCCGCTCCGGGCATATCCCTACCGGTTTTTGGTATGATTTTCCCTGCGCCCTGCTGTGGGTTGCACTGTATGTATTGTCGCTGGTTATCCTGTGGCACCTTTCAGAAAAACGGGTCAGCCGCTGGTTGAAAGGAATTGAACCGGTGTCACAGGGCCGCAAGGGGTTGTTTGTTCATATCCTTGAGTGGGCCGATGCCCTTGTACAATCAGCCTGTCTTGTTCTTCTGGTAAATATTTTTCTGTTTCAGCTTTATGCCATTCCCTCAGAGTCGATGGTTCCAGAATTTATGGTCGGGGACCGGGTCGCTGTTCTTAAAACTCCTTCGGGACCCCGGTTTCCCCTTTCACGGGTTGGAATACCCCGATTTCGTGAGTATAACCGTGGCGATATAGTTGTGTTCAGTAATCCGCATTACAATGACACCCGCGAAGATCAGGTGCGTTCTTTTGTTTCCCAGCTGGTGTATATGCTGACCTTTACTTCGGTCAATATCAACAGGGATGAATACGGCGCGGTAAAGGCCGATCCTCTTGTAAAACGGGTGGTTGGTGTTCCCGGCGAAAAATTGATGATGCTTGACGGTATCCTGTATTCAAAAACCCGAACATCAACGGATTGGGATATAGTTCAGGAGGATGCCGGCTGGGCAACCTGGAACCTGGCATCTCTTCCGCGTTCACAAAAGGCTCTGGTTCGTCAGTTTCCCTTGAGTCAGGAAGATTTTCTGGTCATGGAGTCTGTTGAATCCTCCCGTGCTGCACTGACTGCTACTTCGGCGGCGGCCGAGGCTGCTTCGCTTGTGGAGCGTTTCGGACGGCTGAAAACCGGTCCTGAAACGGTATCCGATGTGTCCGAACTGGTTTCCCGGAATCGGCGTGAGGTACAGTCTCTGTACCGGGCAAATGAGGATCTGACACGGCTTCTGATGACAACCAATGGCGGCCGGCGCTGGTTCACCTCGTTTATGACTGACTGGCTTACCGATCAGGAACGCGCGAATCCTTTTGATGAACAGTCAATGCATTTGAATCTGCTTGTCAAGCTAAATCTGGGACGTCTTATTGTCCGCAATGCAGAACTGATACAGTCAAACGCCTCTGCCCAGGCATTTGCGGATGACCGCCAGCGAAAAAACCTGCTGATAGATGCCCAGCAATACCTGTTTTATCTGGCCCTTCATGATCAGCGCAATATGCCTGAATTCCCCCCGGAACCTGATTCGTATCTTGATGAGGGAGCCTTCTTTTTGATGGGCGACAACCGGTTTAATTCGCTTGATATGCGTCACTCGTATAACTGGACCCTGCGCGAGCTGGATGGAGGTGATCCCTGGACGGTATTGTACCGTTCAAATATATCACCTCGATCCGTCAATCGTGACAGAATACTGGGTACTGCTGCCTTGCGGTTCTGGCCTCCGTCACGGGCCGGGATTCCCGAATAGGGGGGCAACCGGTTCGGGCACTGCTTCTGCAGAAAGCGGTGCCCAGGGCAGGCCGAGAGCCGAACCGTCACGGATGCCTGCCATCAGATCCGACATTCCTGAATACACCGCATCCCGCCGGTCCGTTGCAATGGCAGTAATCTTCCATCGAGTACCGTCAAAATCCAGAAAAACCGTTTCTTCTACATACGCGATATCCACGGACTGGTTATATCGTGCATCCGGGCCTTCACTGCCCGAAGGCCACCACTGATAATAACTGACTGCGAATTCCGCTGTATCTTCGGTGAGTCTTCGCTGTGTAATGGTCATGCGGGTAAAACCGAATATATCATAGTTGCGGGGATCTTTAAGCGAAAAAAGCTGCTCAGGCGTGATGATGCCTGCCTCGGATTCGTAAACTGTTCTGACACGGCTCATGACGAACAAATTGGAAGCATAATTGATATGGGCTGAGCCGTGTTTTGCAAATGCGGCCTGCATGCTGTCGGTATCAAGGCGGTTATATGCGTTATAAAAGAAACGTGTAACACCTTCTGCCGACAGTCCTTTTACGTCCGGTTTACCCCTCAGATCGGTGATCCACAGCCAGGCAGCTGCAGCTGCAACAGCACAGCACACGGCTGCGATGCGCAGCGCAAGTGCATTGGTTCGTAAAAAGGTCCTCCGCTTGCGGTGCTGTTCCTGTTTGTTAATCAGCTTGCGTTTGATCAGTTCAAGTTCAGCATCCGATGTTTCGGACATTGACGGTTTGATGCTTGCGTAGTCGCGGGAAAGTGATGCAAGCCCGTCCATATTCGATATCTCATCACCGGTTTCATCGCTGTCTTGGGTGTTTAAGCCTTGTTCCAGGGCACTGTGTACACTGTGCGGTGCGGATGGAAAGGCCAGTGATGCCGGCAGGCGGTATCCGTTTCGTATTGAATCCGCCAGTTCTTCTGCTGTTTCGCCCCTGAACGGCCAGGAACCGCCCAGAAGGTACCAGGCAAGGGAGGCTGCCATAAAGGCAAGAGCCTGTTCAGGCTTCATCATTTCATGATCCGGGTGGATATACCTGTCCCGTGCGATAAACAAGTCATCGTTTGTGCTTATGGCAAGAGAACGACCGGAAAGTTCGGGCGGCAACAGGAGTATCCTGCCGTCTGTTCCGCATACCAGGGTTTCCGGTCCACTGCCCGCCAGAAGATCCAGACAGCGTGTTTCAAGGGTACCTGTTTTTATTACCCCGGAAAGTACAGCAATACAGTGTACGAGTACCGGCCATGCCTCAGCGGGTGTTTTACTGATTACAATATCTGCAAGTGTATGGCCTTCAAAACCGGGGCCGCAAATCAGCAGGGTTCCGGCTGGTCCGGTTTGAGTTCCTTCAGGTATCCATGGTGTAACCGAACCCCCGGTCTCTATAATATATCCGTGTTCCATTGTCAGTTTTGCAAGGGCTGAGCGGGCAAATTTGTCGGGATCAAGGCCGGTATCAATCAGCAGCCTGTTGCTTTCCTGTGTGTGTTCATTGAGTATACGCATGTACTGGTACTCCCTGTTATGGCTTTCCAACAGGGTGTTGGATATGTCGCCCGGTGTCAAGCCGGTGTGCGGTCCGAGCCTTGATACTCTTGTATAAACTATGCATTTAGGGTTAAGATACAGCTTATGATATTCCCACTCGAAAAACTTGTAGAATTTACCGGCAACGTATACGAAATAACCTGTGCTTCCATTCGCCGTGCATACCAGCTTTCAATGGTACGTGACGAAGAAATTGAAGAAAATGACGGCAAGGTGGTTTCTCTTGCTGCCCGCCAGGTTTTTACCGGCGCGGTCGAGTACCAGATCGAAGAACAGTAACCACTCTTTCATGGGTACACCCCTTCCTGTCATTGTTCTGTGCGGACCAACAGCTGCGGGCAAGACAGCTCTGGCATTCAGATTATGGGCGCCGGAGACAGGGGCCCCGCTGTTTCCGGCTGAAATTATCAGTGCCGATTCGATGCAGGTCTATCGAGGTCTTGATATCGGCACTGCAAAACCGGATGCCCCGGTACGTTCCGTACTGCCTCATCATCTTCTTGATATACGCAATCCCGATGAACAGTTTTCGGCCGGTGATTTTCTGGACTGTGCTGATCAGGCTGTACTCGATATTTCTTCACGCGGAAAGATTCCTGTTGTTCTGGGCGGAACGGGTTTTTATATCCGGCAGTTTTTGTTCGGACTGCCGGTTACTCCCCCCTCAGACCCGGTACTGAGAGAGTCGATACAGCAGCGTTTCCGCCTTGAAGGTGCGGAACCACTTCGTGCCGAGCTTGCCGACTGCGATCCGGTCAGTTACTCGCGCATTCATCCTAACGATATCTACAGAATAACACGGGCGCTTGAGGTATTCGGGGCTTCCGGCAGGCCTTTGAGCAGCTTTGAACGTGCGACTACAGTTCGTCCGGGTATTCGTCCGCTGGTAATCGGTATAGACCGTCCCCGTGAACAGCTGCGTGAGCTGATCCACCAACGGGTAGCACAGATGATGACTGCAGGGCTGTATAGGGAATTCAGACAGTTGCTTGATTCAGGCTATGGCCCCGAGACCGCAGCCTTATCCGCAATCGGGTACCGTGAATTCTTTGAAACTGGTGAAACAGAAGCTCCCTGGGGTAAAACAGCAAGCCTTATAGAAAAGAACACCCGTTTGTATGCAAAACGACAACAAACATTTTTCCGTGCACTGCCGCTTGTAGAATGGTATTCTGCCGGTGATTATGATGGTGTTTGTGACCGGATACGCTCTTTTATTGATTCCTGTATCGCTACTTGACCTGTTTTCCTGAAAAGTGCATAATGACCGGACTTTATCAGTAAGGAGTGCCGACGTGCCCTGCGGAAAGAAACGAAAACGC
>CAZXJV010000040.1:0-23988 GCA_964641135.1 uncultured Treponema sp.
TCATCCTGGTAATGGCCATGCTCCCCGGTATCAGGGCAGGCATAGGCCTTAACTTCGGTGTATCGATTGGTATTCTTGCCGGTCTTGTCGGCATGCTTATCAGCATTGAACTGTTTTCTGCTATGGGAATTGCCAGCGATACGGTTGGCCTTCAGCTGGCAGGATTTTTTCTGGGTATACTGTTCGCAGTTCCTATAGCAGTTCTGTTCGGCTGGGCCTACGGTCTGCTTCTTAACCGGGTAAGGGGTGCCGAAATGATGGTATCTACCTATACCGGTTTTGCAATGGTTTCTCTTATGTCCATCGGCTGGCTGATTCTCCCTTTCAAGGCTCCAGAAATGGCCTGGCCGATCGGTATCGGCGTGCGTGTTACTGTCAGTATCGAGCGCCGATTCTCGCAAGTTTTGAATGATCTTGGGCGCATTGAAATCGGCGGTATTCCAATCATGCCGACGGGACTTATCCTTTTTACCGGTGTGGTGTGCCTTTTGGTCTGGCTGTTTTTCCGTTCCAAAAGCGGAACGGCAATGACTGCTGCGGGGGACAATCCCCGCTTTGCAGAGTCCTGCGGAATCTCGGTTGACCGGGCCAGGATTGGCGGCACAGTGCTTTCAACAGTACTCGGCGCGGTTGGTATTGTGGTATATGCCCAGAGCTTCGGCTTTATACAGCTGTATCAGGCCCCTCTTATGATGGGCTTCCAGGCTGTTGCTGCCATTCTTATCGGCGGTGCTTCGGTTAAAAAGGCCACGGTGTTCAATGTTGTGTTCGGCACCTTCCTGTTTCAAAGCATTCTGGTTACAGCCCAGCCTGTAGCCAATGAGCTGGCAGGAAACATTTCCAACGTAGCCGAGATAACCCGCCTGATAATCCAGAACGGCATCATTTTGTATGCCCTGGCCCAGAAATCTGAATAAGGAAGTGCCGTAATGCTGAACAAAAAAGACCTGATCGGCGGAGCCAAGACCTTCGCGCTTCATAACAGTGTTGTCATGATTTTTGCCTTTTTATGCATCGGCGGATTTTTTCTGGCCAACCTTGCCCTGCCGTTTTTTGCCAACGATCTGATAAACCGGATTGCCCGCAACATGTTTATCGTTCTTGCGCTGATTATCCCGGTTGTAGCCGGTATGGGCATGAACTTTGCCATTGTTCTTGGTGCAATGGGTGCCCAGTTTGCCCTTATCATGGCTGTTCACTGGGGCTGGACCGGTTTCGGCGGCATTCTGATGACAATGCTTTTGTCCCTGCCCATGAACATCCTCTTCGGCTTTTTAACCGGAAAGCTTTTAAACCGTTCAAAGGGTAAAGAAATGATCTCCGGCCTCATCCTGGGCTTTTTTGCACTGGGTATTTATCAGCTGATTTTGCTTGTTTTTGTCGGAACCATCATTCCCATGGATAATCCGGCAATGGTTCTCAGTTCCGGAGTAGGATTGCGGGTTTCTATAGATGTTCTTGGCCTGACAAACAGTCTGGATCATGTGCTCAGGATGCGGCTGTCGCTGGCAGTACTGTTGGCTTCCATTCCTTTTATTGCGTTTTACATAAAAGACCTGATCGGCAAAAAAACTATAAAAAATGGTGTACGGTTGGGTTTTGCGTCTCTCTTTTTGCTCTGGGGCGCATATGAACAGCTCTTCCCGTCTCTTACCGGCAACCAGCTGATACCGGTAGTAACCTTCGGATTTATTGCCCTTTTGTGCCTGGGTACTGTTTTTTTGTTGAGGACCAAACTGGGACAGAACTTCAAGACAGTCGGGCACGATATGCATATTGCCTATGTTTCCGGAATCAACGTGGACCGCGTTCGTCTGACAGCCATTATTCTTTCTACTGTCTGTGCCGGAATCGGGCAGATCCTGTTTATCCAGAATATGGGTGTATTCAGTACCTATGGGGCCCATGAACAGACCGGTCTGTTTGCGGTAGCGTCCATCCTTATCGGCGGTGCCTCTGTTGTAAAGGCGGGCATCGGCAACGCAATTCTCGGCACCATACTGTTGCACTCGCTGTTTATCATTTCGCCCCTCGCTGCCCAGACCCTGTTCGGGAATGCCCAGGTTGGCGAATTCTTCCGGATATTCCTGGCCTACGCGGTAATCGGTGCTGCCCTTGCGATGTATGCCTGGCGCAAAGTGCGCGAGGCCCGTCAGGCCCTTGTTGCGAGCGAAGAAGCCGCCGGAGTGTGAGTCATAACGCAAGAGAGCTAAAATGAGAGCCCGTATGTTTTGGTTACGAGATGAAAGACAGCATAGTAAGCACGCGAGACAGCATCATTATAGTAACCTGTAGTGTGTAGTTGATGTGCTGCATTCTGTTTTTCCTGTGCTGTTTGATACATGAGTCTTATTTTGTCTACTTTTAAATTTTCCATCAGGCAACCAACTTGCCTTCTCTCAGGATATTTATACCAAGAGGAGAATCCTGGCGTTCTGCCCATTGTTGAGGCGTGTAAACAATGCATGATACAAGTATATAGTGCTGCTCCATGCAGTTCCATTCAACTTCGCGTACTAATGTCTTGAGTGTTTTTACATCACCATCTGCCACAACCAATAGATCATAATCCGAATCTGGGCGTGCATCACCTCGTGCCCGTGACCCGAACAGCCACAATTGTATCAGCTTGTCACCCAACAGTTGGTGCATTTTTAGAGAAATTGAATCAATGATGGGATCAAGTGCCGGTAATTCTTTATTCATAGTGTGACCCTCGTTATTATTGTAATCCGATAGACACTATTTCAGCAACTCCGAATTGATTTTAATGCACAAAAAGCTTCTTGCCCCCGGCTTTTTTTTCGGGTATGATGGCGAGCTATGGAATTCACACAGGAAACAATTGACGCCCTCGTTGTAAACGAGGTTGCCATCATGAAACGCATTGCCGCCGAGCTGAGCATCCAGGTATCCCAGGTGTCGGCTGTTGTTGAACTGGTCAAGGAGGGGTGTACCATCCCCTTCATTTCGCGCTACCGAAAGGAGCGCCACGGTTCCCTTGATGAGGTACAGGTACGCGACAGCGACCACCTTTTTAAGAGCTATCACAACCTTGAAACACGTCGCATAGAAATAATTAAAGGCATATTTGCCCAGGGCAAGCTCTCGGAGATTCTTCACGACAACGTCATGAAGGCAAAAACCCTGACCGAGCTTGAAGACCTGTGGGCACCCTTCAAGAAAAAGAAAAAAACCCGCGGCATGCTTGCTATCGAGCGCGGATTGGAGCCTCTGGCCGAGCTTATGCTTACTGCCGAAGCTGACGCTGTAACAGCAGCAGCTCCCGGGTATGTGCGCGTGGATGAAGAAAACGCCGAGCTTTCTGTGAACAGTGCCGAAGAAGCCCTGCAGGGAGCCATGGATATCCTTGCCGAGCGTGTTGCCCAGGACCCTGAAAACCGCGCCCGTCTTCGCGACTGGTACATGAAACGGGGCCAGTTTGTGGTAACCGGAATCGGCGACGCTGAAGCACAAAAAAAGAGCGTGTATCAGATGTACTGGGACTACCAGGAGCCGCTTAACCAGATCAAGCCGCACCGCGTGCTTGCCATAAACCGCGGAGAGAGGGAGGGCGCCCTCGATGTAAAGATTGACGTGAATGTCGATGAGGCCATCGAAGTAATGCAAAGCGTCTATGTTATCCATAACAAATTTCATCGCGATGCGGTCTCCGATGGTGTGGTGCGCCTTTTGTCGCCCGCGGTCTTGCGCGAAATCCGTTCGGACCTTTCCGACGGGGCCGATGATCACGGTATCGCGGTTTTCAGCGAGAACCTCAAAAACCTGCTCATGCAGCAGCCCATCAAGGGCACGCGCGTGCTGGGGGTTGACCCCGGTATCCGCACCGGCACCAAGTGCGCGGCTCTGGATGAAACCGGCAAGTACCTTGGCAATTTTATGATTTACCAGCACAAGCCAGCCGAGGGCGCCGCTGCCATTTTGAAGGCGATCAAGGACTACAACATTCAGCTCGTGGCCATAGGCAACGGTACCGGCAGCCATGAGGTGCAGGAGATTGTTGCCCAGGTTATCGGTGAGCACTGTCCCGACGTGCTGTATACTGTGGTGGACGAAGATGGAGCTTCGGTTTATTCAGCCAGCGATACGGCGCGCGAGGAATTTCCCGACCTTGATCTCACTATCAGGGGAGCCATCTCCATCGGTCGCCGCCTGCAGGACCCGCTTGCCGAACTGGTTAAAATCGATCCCAAGTCGATCGGCGTAGGGCTGTATCAGCATGACGTAAACCAGAAAAAGCTTTCAGAAACTCTTGATGAGGTGGTCGGCTCGGTAGTAAACAATGTCGGCGTAAACCTGAATACCGCAAGTTTTTCGCTTTTAAAATACGTGTCCGGAATTAACGGAACCCTGGCCAAAAAGATTGTCGCCTGGCGCGAGTCCAACGGCAAGATTACCGGCCGGGATCAGCTTTTAAAAGTGCCCGGTATGGGCCCCAAAAGTTTTGAGCAGTGCGCAGGCTTTTTGAAGATTCCGGAAAGCACCGATCCGCTTGATAACAGCTGGGTGCATCCTGAAAACTATGAGGCCGCCCGTGTGGTGTACGAGCTGGTGCACAACAAGAACGAGGTGACCGGCGAGGTACGCAGCACCCTGAAGGCAAAATACGAGGTGGGCGATCAGACCATCAACGATATTATCGAAGAACTTAAAAAGCCCAACCGCGATCCCCGCGACGGCTATCCCAAACCCATCATGCAAAAAGGTGTTCTTACCTTTGAGGACCTCCGCGAAGGCATGGTGGTAACCGGCAAAGTCAAGAATGTTGTTGACTTTGGCGCCTTTGTGGATTTGGGTATAAAGGAAACAGCCCTGCTGCATCTTTCTGAAATGGCCGATCACTTTGTGAAGGATCCCATGGATGTGGTAAAGGTCGGTGATGTGAAGGAATGCCGTATCATCGGTCTTGATCCGGACCGCAGGCGCATCAGCCTTTCCTGCAAGACCCCCGGCGCACGCTCAGGCGGTGAGCGGGGCGGGGCAGGAGCTGCCCGCGATTCGGCCGCCGGCGAGTCGGGCGACGGCAGGCGGCGGGTGGTCGCGGTGCGCCGTGACGGCTCTGCTGCCTCCCCGGACCGCAGGCCGGCAGGTGGCGGGGACTCCGGCGGGCGGCCTTCCGGGCCGAACCGTGCGCCCGGTGACCGGGGCGGCCGCGGGCCCGGCGACAGGGGCGGCCGCGGCCGTGATGATTCCCGTTCCGGCTTCGGCGGCGATGATGACGGCATGACCTATAACCCCTTTGCGGCCCTCCTCAAGGACCGCAAGTAGCAATGAAGCCTTCCAGGCCCGCTGCCCGCGGTAAGGGCACGCCCCGCGGTACCGACGCTGCCCGCGGTAAGGGCGCGCCCCGCGGTGCCGACGCTGACCGCGGTAAGGGCACGCCCCGCGGTCAGGGAGCGGCCTGGCCGCTGCCTGAAAAAGAACTGCTGGCCGCCGGGCTTGCAGCGCTTGGCTGGCCGGGTGCATCAGGTTCCGCCGGGCTGGTGCCCGGTGTTGCCCCCGCAAGTATGAGCGATCCTGCCCGGGACGCTCTGGTGCGGCCCGCGTCCGGGCTGATGCCCCTTCTGGAACGCTATATTGCAGAAATTTCCCTCTTTAACAGTAAATTTGATCTTGTTGGAACAGCTACCTATGGCGACCTGGTCGTCAGGCATATCCTTGATAGCCTTGCGCCCTGGCGCGAGATAGCGGACTGTATGCTGTCTGCAGGCGGGCAGCCTGCAGTTGCCGATGTTGGTTCCGGTGCGGGGCTGCCCGGGCTGCCGCTGGCAGCCGCCTTTCCTCAGGCCCGGTTTACACTGATTGAGCGGATGAGCCGCCGATGCGCCTTTTTGACCAATTCCGCTGCGATGATGGGCTTGCAGAATGTGACTGTTCTGGAAAGCGAGGCTGAACGTGCGCCTCAGGCTGCCTTTGACCTTATTGTTTTCCGGGCCTTTCGTCCCCTTGATGGGGCCATGTACCGCACCCTTACTGCCCTGCTTGCTCCCGGCGGCTGTCTTGCGGCCTGGAAGGCGAAGCGGGACAAGATAGATGCGGAGATGGCTGCTCTTGAAGGCCTGTGCGGTCCCTGGCGGGTGGAGGAAACCCCGGTGCCCTTTCTGTCAGACGAACAGCGTCACCTGGTTGTGATAGGGCCGGTTTGAGTATCAGCGGGTTGTACGGCAAAGGTTCTCTTTAGAGTTTGAGAGCTGCGCCTGAATCGACAGAGTTGAGGATCTTGTTCAGCCGTTCCTTGTCGTACAGATCTATTGGGCGGCCTTCGGTGAAACGGCGGGATTCTTCCGAGAAGACTCCCGCACTCATGCAGATGCCTTTTCCCGCTTTTAAATCCTTGATTCGGGCATGCAGGTCGCGGAGCAGCAGTTCGCCTACCGAGCCCTGCGACCGGAAAAAGCGGAAAATTACGATATCAGACCATTTCGGGGTATCAATCTCGGCCAGAATATCGGCATAGTCGGCAAATACCGAAACATCGGTGATTTTTACCTTTGCCCCGGTAAAAAACTGGACAACTATCTTGCGGCACAGGCCGATAAACTCGCTTTGAACACTCATCAGGTAAATCTGCAGGTTGCGGTTTTGATTAAGCTCCTGGTAGCGTACAATCAGGGTGGGAACGTCTTTATACGCCGGCTGAAGCCGCTGGAGGTCTTTAAGGGTGCTTAAGGCCCGTCCAAGGTCTTGAGTCTTTATAAGGGTAACCGCCTGCTTGTACATAAGCTCGTTGCGAATTTCCGGAGGCATGTTTTCGTGTTTTAACCCTATCTCAAAATCAAGAAGGGCTTTCTCGTGCTGGTTTGTCTGCAGGTTT
This sequence comes from uncultured Treponema sp., assembly GCA_964641135.1. Classification (GTDB taxonomy): domain Bacteria; phylum Spirochaetota; class Spirochaetia; order Treponematales; family Treponemataceae; genus Teretinema. The sequence continues at coordinate 6,836 of CAZXJV010000040.1, forward strand.
ATGCTGCCTGCGTACAGGGCTGCCTGTGGTCCCAGGTTCGGGTCCGGCCTGAGGTGAGAAAATATCTTCTGTGCCCGGTCAACAGAGCCGGATTCAAAAAAAGATTCAGCCATGGCGAACAGGGCTTCCTTGTCATCGGGCTGAAGATCTATAACCTTTTTAAGATAGGCCAGAGCTTCCCGGTATTTATGTGCCTTGTACAGGCTGAAGCCCATATACCGCTGGGCAAGGACGTTTTCCGGATCGGCCAGAAGGGCCTGTTTAAGAAAGGGAATAGCCTTTTCGTAGTCTTTTTGCACATAAAATATGTAGCCAATGTTGTAATTGACTTCCATGTGATCGGCATTGATTTTTCGTGCGAGCAGAAACCCTTTCATGGCTTCCTGGATTTTATTCAGTTTGACAGCTGAGACACCGAATCGCAGGGCGCATTCAAATTCATCCAGCTTCTTGTTTCCGGGGGCAAGATCAACCAATACTTCGTAGGCGGCATAGGCTTTTTCCCAATCCTGTTCCATATAGTACAGCGAACCCAATGATGAAAGGCCATCCGGGTCACGGGGATTGGTCTGTAAACGTTTGTTGGCTTCGCGGATGATGCTGTTGCGGTCTTTGTGCCGGCGTACTTTTCCCTTTGGAGTATCCTTTTTGCGGCCGAGCAGGCTCAGCAGCAGGATAAGCAGAGAACCGATGATGACGATAGTTACTATTGTAAATGCTGAACCCATATCAGTTTATTATGATGTGCAATTGCTTTGCTGTCAAGAAATTACGTTGACAGAAGGACCGAAGCCGTACTACAGTAGTAATACTATAAAAAGAGTAAAAAGCAAGGAGACGTGTATGGCTTCCGCTTCTATTGGTATTAAGCTGGCTGACGGTTCTTTTTTTCCGGTAATGGAAGAAGGCGCCCCCGCTGCCAAACTGCTGGAACTAACCACGGTCCGTGACGATCAGACCAGTGTGCAGATAAATCTGTTCCGCAGCGAAACAGGAACGATTGATGATGCAGGCTATGTCGGATCGCTGATCATCGAAGATATACAGTCAAAACCGGCCGGAGACGCAACGATTGAACTTACCCTGAAGCTTGATGATCAGAACGATCTTTCAGCTGAAGCGGTTGATCTTGATTCCGGTTTCCGGCAGGTGCTTCATGTTTCTCTGGAAACCCTGGACAATGAGTCTGTATATTCCGTGCCCGATTTCGACCTGACACCCATGACTGACTCTCTGCATCCCGGAGTTCGCGCTGACCAGGATATGCAGATAATGACCGGAACTATACCGGGGAATGCCCCCGAAGGATTATATGATATGGAAAATGAAAAAACTGAAAGAAAGGCCTGTCCCCTGCCGCCCTGGCTGTGTGTGGCACTGTTTGTAATCGGTGTTGCAGCGCTGGTTCTTGCAATGATTATATCCGCCCGTGCCATGCTGCTGCAGCAATCTGTCGTTCAGGAGTCTGCCTCATCTCCTGTCGCCGTAGCCCCTGTAGAGCCGGTACCGGCACCGGAGCCTGATCCGGTACCTGTTGAAGAAGAAGTACCTCCTCCGCCGGTAACTGCTCCGGCCGAAGATATCGCGCCTGTAACGGCAGTTGAAACCCCGGTTGTTCCTGCGACACCCGAACCGGCAGCTGTGACTTCCAACATCCGCTACAGGATAAAATGGGGTGATACGCTTTGGGATATTTCCGAAGCCTATTACCGGAATCCCTGGCTGTATACAAAGATTGCGACATACAACAAGATCAGAAATCCGAATCTCATTATCTCGGGTACCTACATTATTATTCCCGCCCAGTAAGAAACGCCTCCGGCCGCGGCTTAAAGCCGCGGTTGTTCTGGCTTTCTGCTTCCTGAATATGCCGGTTTTTCTCGCCTGCAGGGATGTCTCTGTCTGGGGACAGACGGAGGATGCTATTCTGTCCGCCCTTGTTCAAAGGGATTATGTTTTTTTTGGCGACATACCTGTTGACCGCTATAAGGAAGCTTTGCGCCTTGGAACCGAGGCCCCCTGGTATCTTGCCCTGCACCTTAAAGAAGCCGGACTTGAATCACATGCCAGGGCAATGCTTTTATTGGCCCGGGATCGCAGTCCTGAGCCCTGGAGGGCCTATGCTGCTGCAGAGCTTTGCCGCACCGGATCACCGGAAGAAAAACGCGAGGCCATCAGTAACTGGAACCGGTTGTATCCTGATGACCCGCGGTTTAACTCTGCAGAAGTGCTGTTCCTGTTTGAAGCAGGAAGAACCGGGGATGCTCTGGCCGCTTCCGGTTTGACGATTGAACAGTGGATTCTGGAACGAACTTCCCATCAGGCTCATCAGTTTTTGCTTTCTGCTGTAGAACCTGAATCAGATCTCGCTTTGGTCGCCAACCTGCGAGTTCATGCGTATCGCCGCAACTGGCAGGCTGCCTGGCAGGCAGCATATTCTTTGCTTTCCGGCGGGTCAGATGTTCTGAAGCATGCGGCCGTTCGCTCCGATATCGGCCGTGCTGCCCTGTTCGGTTCTGCCGATGATGCCGGAAATGCCCGTTTGTTCGAGGCCTTGATTAAACAGGATGCCCGTTCAGTGGGTATCCGGACGGGGGATGCTTCCCATATGGCTGATTTTTATGCAGCCCGGTTGTGGGCACGCACCGGGCAGGCCGGCCGGTCGGCAGCAAAGCGTCATTATACCAATGCGATTGACACAGCACCGGATGATGCCGCCCGGGATAATGCCCTGTGGTACAGAATATCTGTTGCCCGTGATGAAGGGCCTGCCTCCTTCCTTGACGCGATGCTGGAAAGCGCACCGCAATGGCGGAACCCGGCCTGGTTTACAGATCACCTGGAAAATCTGACAGTAGCTCTTGCCTCCTCCCGCGATTGGACAGCGTTGCGGCGTTTATATGCGGTTCTTCCCGGCTCGATCGAACCGGATGTTCATGCCCGGCTTGCCTATCTTGCCGGCCGTGCTGCAGAAATGCAAAAAGAGGATGGAACAGCCCAGTTTGAACAAGCCTATCTTTCCGACCATGGAACCCTGTATTACCGGGTTCTTGCAGCCGAAAAACTGGGTCTTGCCATCGGCTCACCGGCACAGGTCTTGTATACTCAACGGCACACGACAGAAACGGTAGATATAGCCCGGGCACGGGCCGTATTGAACGGCTATATCCGCTACGGTCTGGCCGGGCGGGTTCATTCAGTGCTTCGCGCCGACTGGGGCGGAATTCCCCTGGAACTCGGGAAGGAACTGGCGGCTTCGGTTGCCGCTGCAGGTTTTGTAGGGGATTCCATACGGATTATCTCGTTTGTGCTGTACCGCAGCGATGAGGCTGTAACTGATGATGCTCTTCGCCTGGCCTATCCCCGCCCCTGGCAGGATGAGGTAACAGAAGCGGCCCAACGGTTCGGTCTTCCGGAATATTTGCTGTACGCGTTGATGCGTACTGAAAGTTTTTTTCAAAGTGATGTAATATCCCGGGCCGGTGCTGTGGGGTTATGTCAGCTTATGCCGGCAACAGCGGGTGATATTGCCCGCAAGCTGCGTATAACCGACTACGATCTGACGGATCCCCGTACCAATATTACCTTCGGAGCCTTTTATCTGGAGGAACTGATCCGGCGTCTGGACGGCCGAATATTACCGGCTCTTTTTGCGTATAATGGCGGAATAACCCGTGTTCGCACCTGGCAGCGGGCAGTCCCCCTGTTAAGCGAAGATCTGTTTCTTGAAACAATACCTTTTTTGGAAACACGTGATTATGGACGCAAGGTGCTGGCGGCTATGGCTGTATATGGATATCTGTATTATGAGCGGGACAGCAAACAGCTTGTTGAAGAAATCTTTCATTAATGGACCTTTGTACAAAAGCAGGAATTTATTGGCCTCCTGAACAAAGGTGCCCTTAACTGACCTTTCAAAACAGCCGATAATCTCAAACAGGATACTGTAACACTGTATCGTTGACCCCGGGGGAAAACGGTTTTCGTTCCGGAACCCCTGAAGTTTATTGTGGGAGTACGAATAATGACACCAATGCAAGCGGTTATTTTGGGTGCTGTGCAGGGACTTACCGAATTTTTGCCGGTTTCCAGTTCGGGACATCTTAAATTGGCCGCACTTATTTTGGGGAACCAGGAAGTTCCGTTGATTTTTGATATAATGCTGCACATTGGTACCCTTGCTGCTGTTTTTGTTGTGTTTTGGCCAAAAATTAGCAGTTTATTGGCCGTATCAGCCAGATGGGTTATCCGCAAGACTGGACCTGAGGATGAACCAGCCCTGAAATTTATTGTTGCCATACTTGTTTCAACGGGTGTGACTGCCGTGTTCGGTTTTGCGCTGCGCGATATTGTTGACAGCTTTCCGGTACCGGTGATACCCCTTTTCTTTCTTGTTACCGCCGGACTGCTGATTGTTTCTGATCGTTTGAAACCGGCCGCTTCTGTGGATGTTCCGGGACCTGTCCAGGCAGTTATTATTGGTGTTGCCCAGGGTATCGGTATTTTCCCGGGTATATCCCGCTCCGGCTCGACCATCGCTGCGTCATTGTTGTGCGGTGTTAACCGGCAGGCGGCAGGTGAGTTTTCGTTCATCCTGTCTATTCCGGCGATTTTGGGTGCTCTTGTTCTGGAGCTGCGTTCATTCGGCGAGCTGGAGGCCTCAGTGAGCCTGCCGGTATTGCTTGTTGGTGTTTTTACTTCTTTTGTTGTTGGATTTGGTGCCTTGAAACTGTTGTTGGTATTGATACGAAAAGGCCGCCTTGCCGTCTTTGCAGTGTATTTGATACCTCTCGCACTTGTTGTCCTTGCCTTTTTTGCCACTGTATATCTGGGAGCCCGCTAAACATGATTGAAAAGAACGGAATGCACCATTCGCGGATGCTGACACTCATAATCGGAACTCTTTTGCTCGTACTCAGTGCGCTGTTGTGTATTTCTCTTCTGGCACGGTTGTTTGCCCTTGGGGCTGTTCCTCTGGCCGTGATACTGCCCGGACATGTGTTGCTGTCAGCGTACGGGCTTTCGTCTTTTCTGGTTCCGGTGATGTTATTGTTTGCAGCTGTTCTTTTGCTTGTTCCGGTATGGAATCGTTATTATGCTGTGGCTCTTGCTGTTTCTCCTGTAATCTTTTTTACTGTGGTTGCCGGCGAACACATCGCACGGCGTGCAGCCGTCGCTGCCCGGACAGGTTCAGTGGCTGGTTTTGCCGCATCCGGTGTATTGTTTTCGACCGTTCTGGTTGTGGCAATAGAATATATTATTTCATTTGTTCTTGCAGATCTTTTATATTCGGAAAAGAAGGAGAATCCTCGCCGCGTCTCAAGTGTGTCTTCTGCTGCCGGGACTGTAAATCCTGCAGCTTTCCCTGCCATGCCTGTTGAATCCGGGATCGGGAACGGGCTGGTTACAGGTGACAGGGCTGATCTGTTTGTGGATTCTGCAATGCTTGGAGAGCTTGAAGCTGTGGAAGCTGAGGATTTTACGGAATCTGAAACATCTGCAAATGCATTTGCAGATGCAGATGCAGAAAAACCGTTTGGGAAACCGGGAAATTCGGTAGCAACCGGCAGACAGGATGCTGAAGCCGGCACTGCCCGGGATTCCTGGGCCCCGTCCCCTCTTGAGCTGGAGGATGCTGCTCAGGATGACAGTATATTCGGGTTTGATGATCTACCGGAAGAAGATGAACTGATTGAATCGTCACTGCCTCCTGATGATGCGGATGATTTTACTGATCAGGAATTTGATGTTGATGCAGCACTGGTAGATTCAATTTCCTGTCAGGCTTCGGATGACGATACAGCGGATGTTGTACTGGATTTTAGCGATGAAAAAGAAAACGCTTCGTTCAATGATGAAGAACCGGATTTCGGGTATGTATCTGAAACCGATGATGAAGTTGAGGATGATGTTGATGATGATGATCTTGATGATGAGTCAGAGGACGAGTTCGGTGATGAAGAATCCTGTACCGATGAAGATGCTCTTTTCGGGGCGACCCTTGATGAGCTTGATCCCCGCGATTCCACCGAGCTTGAGATTGATGATTTATTGAGTCTTACACCGGTTGTGACCATTCCTCCTGCTTCGGTTGTAGCACATACTGAATCCGCTGCAGGGCCGGTCGATCCGGTTTCACGTTCAAGGCGACGGGCGAAATATGAGGTACCCTTTGATATTCTGACAACCTACCCGGATGGCGAGTATTGGGTGATTGATGATGCTACCCGCCGGGCCGCCGCAGCCCTGAAGGAAACCTTGAACGAGTTCCGTATCCAGGCGGATGTAACCGGGATTCGAAAGGGTCCGGTTATAACCATGTTCGAAATACTGCCGGCACCGGGAGTAAAACTATCCAAAATTGTAGGACTGCAGGACAATATTGCCTTGCGGCTGGCTGCTTCAAGCGTTCGTATTGTTGCCCCGATTCCGGGCAAACATGCTGTGGGTATTGAGGTTCCGAATCAAAGACGCGCAATTGTCAGTTTCCGCGAGCTGATCGAAGCTGATACCCCCTCGGCAAAAAAGATGGAAATCCCTGTTGTTCTGGGAAAGGATATCGCCGGAGAAGCCCAGCTTCTGGACCTTGCTGTTACCCCCCATTTGCTTATCGCAGGTTCAACAGGTTCGGGAAAGTCTGTTTGTGTAAACTCGATAATCCTGTCTATCCTGTACAAGCGTGCTCCTTCCGATGTCCGTCTGCTGCTTATTGATCCCAAAATTGTAGAACTCAAACTGTATAATGATATTCCGCATTTGCTATCGCCGGTAATTACCGAGCCCAAAAAGGCCTATCAGGCTCTTCAGTACTGCCTGTGCGAGATGGAACGACGCTATGCACTGCTTGACGGCATGGGTGTGCGCGACATTAAAAGCTACAACCGCAGGATAAAAGAACGGAATATTGCAACAGAAAAGCTGCCGTATCTGGTTGTGATAATTGACGAGTTTGCAGACCTGATGGCTACTACCGGAAAAGAGCTCGAATCAACTGTTGCACGGCTGGCCGCAATGAGCCGTGCGGTCGGTATCCATCTGGTGCTTGCCACACAGCGGCCATCGATTGATGTTATTACCGGTCTGATCAAGGCCAATATCCCGACCCGGATTGCCTTTATGGTTGCTTCCAAAATGGACAGCCGTATTATCATCGATCAGGTTGGCGCCGAAAAGCTGCTGGGGCGGGGTGACCTTTTATATGCATCGGCCACCGATCCTTTTCCTGTCCGTATGCAAGGAGCGTATGTATCCGAAGAAGAGGTTGAGCGTGTTGTTGCGCATGTAAAAACCCTTGGAGAGCCGGAATATATTGACGAAGAGATATTCTTTGATGATGAGGACGACAGTATTGTGGAGCCGGGGCTGTTTTCTGACGGGGAGGACCCTCTGTACGACAAGGCCCTTGAGATTGTGCTCCTTGCCGGCAAGGCATCGGCCTCGTACATCCAGCGCAGGTTAAAAATCGGATATAATCGTGCTGCCCGTCTGGTGGAGGACATGGAAGCCCGCGGTATTGTGGGACCGGCAAACGGCTCAAAACCCCGTGATGTGATTCATCGGCCCTGATTGAATGCCGAACAATGCCATGGTGCAGCATGCCGACACCAGGCATTGTGTATGACGATTGTTGGCAGTCTATTAGATAAAGAAGCGCAGGTCGCGGTGGCTGGTCATTTCCTGCCGGTGGGCTATCAGATAGGTGCCCATGATAGCTGTAAGGGTATCCAGGGCAGTGGCTATTGCGCAGATAAAAAAAGCTGCCGGCTTGAGAATCAGATAACCTGATTCGAATCCGCGTCCATATAGGGTACATACAGCTGCAAGTGCAAGATACGCGCCTCCTGCAGGAAAACGGCCCAGCAATACCGAGAACAACATCGATACACCCATAAGCCAAACCATATCCTGGAAGGAAATTCCCATGCTGGAATAGGATTTAAGGATGATGATGAAGCTTACAGTTACAACCATAGCAGTACCGGCTCTGGCAAACAAGGAAAAAACCGGCAACGTAATCGACGAGATACGCCGTTTTACACCAAGACTTTCATTAACATGACGAAGCATGATCGGTAGGGTCATATTTGCATCGGTTGAGAAAAAGGCAGCCAGAATCGACGCAATGCTGCCGTACAAAACCCGGTAGGGATTCACTTTTGGCGCAATCAGGCGCAGCGCAAGGGGATACACACCCAGTGCTATGATAAGGAAAAGAACAGAAAGCAGCATGATGAAGTCGCCGAAGACCTTCATGTTAAGCATGGTTCTCATTTCCATTCCCCACCATACTGCAATGGCAATCATGCCGATTGCAATGATGTCAACAAAGAATGACAGCACTGCATAGACAACCCGCGACAGGGAGTCAAAAAGGTTAAGGGTTGCCTTTGCCGCCAATTTATCTACAGCGCATCCCGCTCCCAGAAAACCGGCAAAAATACACAGAGGCAAAATAAACAAGCCGTTAGAGAATACGGAGAACGCGCTGGAGGGAAATAACTGCAACAGCGATTCGCCGATCCCCAGGGATGATGATTCCGCCGAACCTTCCACCATAATCGGAATTCTGGATGGATTCCTGATCAATACCGCAATAAGACCGATGACGGTTAGCGAAAATGTGGTTATACTTATAACACCTGTGGAAATAATTCCAAGCCGCAGCAGTGACCGGCTTTCGCGCATCTCGAACACAGCAAGAGTAAAGCTGAAGAACAGAACCGGATACAGGGCATATCGTCCGATCTGTACAGCCAGATCTGTCAGAAAATTGACAGCCTCGTTGAAGCCGGGATTGTTAAGAGGGCTGATCAGGGCAAAGGCGAGTCCGATAAGGATGCCGGCAAGGTATTTGATCCAGATTTTCATGAAGGAAGGATACCGGATGCAGTTAATCCCGTCAATGATTAATCTGCTGAAGGCAAGGCTGGAGGATTAATGTTCAGTACTTTTCAGATTCTCAAGCTGTTATTGGTTGTATCTTCTGTGCTGCTGATAAGCTGGCGTTGCTTCTGGATTTCACGCAATCGCCGGGTAATGCTGCATTACGGATTGCTGGGGCTTGCCATAAGTGCTTCTATGGTCTGGTATTCGCTTTTTGATCTGGAGCTTCTTTCCTGGGGACTGCCGTTTATCGGTATTCAAACCCTCCTGTTGGGCATCGCCGCTGTTCTATATCTTTTCCTGGCCTTAAACCTTACTGTCGCACACTATCCTTCCTGGTTGCGCTTTATGTATATGCTCCCGCTTCCGGTTGCGGCCCTCGTTGTTCTTGTTCCCTGGCCCTGGGGGGCATACGGTTTTGCGACCATCGTTGTTTCAGCATTGCTCTTTCTTTCCTTTTGGCGGCTGACAGTCTGGATGCTGCGCGCCACTGATGAGAGGGCGCGCCGCGACGGGCAGTGGATGATTCTGGTATTCAGTCTTTTTAGTGCTGCCCTGCTTATTTCGGTTTTTAATTCTCTGACTGGTATTTTCTGGATCATTGCCATCTGGTATGTCTCGTTTTTTTTGATTATTCAAATTTTACGTATCTTTGATCAGGTAAACAGTCTGGAAAACCAGCTCATAATGGATAACGTTTTTGATCTGGTCCTGATAACTGATGCCGGCGGGCGTATTATACGTATGAACCGGCGCGGATATCAGCTGGTAAAGGGCGGATCTTTTTCTGTGGAGGATGCAGGCGTCGAGACTGTGTTTGCCGATCCGGCTCTTACGGCTGAAACCCGTTCAGAATGGCTGCGCAGCAGGGCCCGCCATGACAGCGGCGGTGAACGCACACCGAGTTTTGATTGTTTGCTGATCGGGACCGGTGGAGAGGAAATCCCGGTTGATATGCGTGTCGTCAGCCTGACTGATTTGAACCGGCGAATAACCGGCCATATTGTTTCTGCAACTGATATGCGTATCATGCAGCAGCTTATAAAAGAGATTTCTGACCGCGAATATGCCGCCCGTGATCTTGCCCTTTCGGAAAGCAAGTTCTCTCGCATGTTTATTTTTAATCCGGCAGGTATTTTGATCATTGATCCGGACAGCAGTCTGATAACCGATGCCAATCCGGCCGTTGGCGAGATTTTTGACAGGGAAGCAGAGTCTTTGATTGGTCACTCCATGCGCGATCTTGGTCTGGCTCTGGATGAGGAACATTGGCATAATTTTATGGAGCTGGCATTACTTGAAGGTTCTGTGCCTGAATTCCCGGTGACCATAACTCCTACTTCCGATCGCCTGCTTCGGTGCCGCGTTTCCGCAGTTTCTTTTGAGCTGGGCGAAAAGCGCCGGGTTCTGGTAACGGTTTCCGATATAACCCGTGAAGAACAGCTTCGTGAGGCCCTGGAACGCAAGAAAAAACTGGAAACTATCGGATTCCTTGCCGGCGGTATTGCTCATGATTTTAACAACATACTTGCCGTAATCTTGGGTCACATAGGTCTGGCTCGATTCAGCCTCGCAGGCGGGCCCGGAATAGAAGCAATTATGAAGGCTGAACGGGCATGTTTACGTGCCCGTGAACTTACCGGTCAGCTTCTGACCTTTTCCCGCGGTGGCAAACCGATAATGGAACCCTGCGATACAGCCTTGATTGTTCGTGAAACCATCCATGACAGCTGTTCCGGTTCCGCCGTGACCTGTTCATTTGATTTTTTTGATAGCCTGTGGCCCTTATGCGGTGACCGGGTACAGATCGGTCAGGTTTTAAGCAATATTGCCGGCAATGCTATTGAGGCCATGAACGGCAAGGGACAACTACGTGTGACCTTGCAGAACATTGAGTGCCGTGCCGATGATCAGGGGCGTCCGCGGTCTTTGGATGGTCAGCTTTTACCGTCGGGTCATTATGTAGAAATCCGGATACGGGATACCGGCCCGGGTGTTCCCAAAAAGATTATGTCGCGTCTGTTCGATCCTTTTTTTACAACGAAACAAAAGGGCTCCGGACTTGGTCTTGCCATCGCGTTATCTATTGTAGAAAACCATGGCGGCAGTATCCGTCTTGGGCACAACGGCTCCGATGGGGCTGAATTCATCCTGGTATTTCCGGCAGATCCTGACGGCCGTTTGCTGGTTGATACCGAGGAGGCTGAGCTGCCTTCACCTGCTACTCATTCGATTCTTGTGATGGATGACGATCAGCTGGTGCTTGATACAGCGCGCTCCATGCTTTTTAGTCTGGGTTATCGTGTTGTTACAGCAAGTCACGGGCTGGAGGCCCTTGATTTATATATCCGGTCGTCAAGCGAAGGATTCCCCTTCGATTATGTGATCCTTGATCTGGTTGTACCGGGCGGCCTTTCCGGAAAGGATACTGCGATATCCATTCTCGAGTATGATCCTGAGGCTGTGCTGCTTGTATCGTCCGGTTACTCGGATGATCCTGTTCTTGCCAATTGGCGCAAACACGGATTCAGGGGAGTGATTCCAAAGCCGTACACGATAGAAGAATTATCCAGAGCCCTGAAGGCCCTTCCTCCCAGAATTCCCTTTACACGCAGCGGGCCTGAAACGTATACTGAAAAGCCATGAAAACCAGTACTCTGATAACTGACAGCAGCAGCCCCTTTGCCTGCGCACTGGCTGCTGAATACGCCGCACGGGGGCAGCCTGTTTGTCTGGCTGCAGAAACGTTAACCGCCAAACCCGATAAAAACGGGCTTGTACGTCCTGAATCGGGACCGCTTCTTCGTCACTGGCTTAAAACATCTGCCTTGTCTGCCCGTTCCCTGGTTCTTGCCTGTGAAACCGTTTTGGGAGCGCCTGTTGTTGCAGTTTTATGCCTGGATGCTTTTGCTCTTGCTGAATCTTTTGTTGAAAGAACCGAACAGGCAGGCGGGGCAGGAATGGCCGATCTGCTTGGCCGCTGTCTGGACACTGCCGTCAAACCTGTCGCTCATCTTGCACAAGACCTGTTATCCCGGTTTAACAGAACTGAAGGAGGCACCTTGTGTTTTGTTGTTCGTGAGGCAGATATGCCTGGAGCAAACAGTACTACCGGTTCAGGCGTAAGTCCTTCAGCGGATATACTGCTTGCCGCCGGCGTAACATCTGCAGCTTTCAGTTCTTTTGCCGAATCCTGTGCCCGGAAGGCCGCAGCCCGAACCGGTTTGCGGGTTCTTTTAATCAAGCTGGAGGACGCAGACGAGAACGCAAACGCTTTATGGGTTGCTGAGCGCCTGGCAGAACCTGCTGCCCGCACCCAATCAGTGCGCTGGCTTAAAGCCGGATCACGGGGATTGTTTTCCCGTTAGCAGTGTGCTGACAAACCCGATTGCCTTTGTCACCAGCCGGTCAGGCACGGAAGCCGGCTTATTTTCCTACACAAAACCCTGAAAAGACCAGATCCAGAATATCCTCGGTTGTGGTTTCTCCGGTTATTGCTGCGAGGGCTCCCAGGGCGTCTTCCAGATCCTGAACAACGGCATCAAGGGGATAGCCTGCTTCCTCAGACCTGAGGGCCTGTTCAAGGGATTCACGGGCATTTTTAATTGAGGCTGCCTGCCTTCGTGATCCCGGAGCCGTTTTGCTGCGATGGATACCAGCTGTGCCCGAACCGTCCTTGTTTCCCGTCATCTGTTCCACAGCGAGGTGTATAAGCGCATCCAGTCCCTGTGCTGTTTTGGCGCTTACTGCCTGAACCGGACAGCTGGTCAGTCCGGCTGACGGCGGGCCGTCCCGGGGCGGGGGCAGGGCGTTCGGTATATCACACTTATTCCAGACAAGAAGGGCGGGAACTGAGCTTCCGGACAGAAAATCTGTATCGTCACGGCAAAGACCTTCCTGTGCATCGACTACATACATAACAAGATCTGCAGCCTCTGCAAGAATACGGGAACGCGAAACACCCTGAGCTTCAATGTGGTCATCAGTCATGCGCAAGCCCGCAGTATCATACAGCCTGACGGGTAAACCCTTAAAATCCATCCAGCTTTCCAGCCAGTCCCGGGTGGTTCCATGTGTATCCGAAACAATTGACCGATCTTCTTTAAGCAGAAGGTTGAACAGACTGGATTTGCCTGCGTTTGTCCGTCCGGCAAGAACAATCCGGCACCCGTCCCTGTACAGCCGTTCCGTCTGCCAGGCTGCTTCAAGTACGGCGAGGCTGTCACGGGCGGACTGAACCAGCGCGCGGTCAAAGGCTCCCTTTGTGGTTTCCTCATCTTCCGGGTATTCAATCTCAGCTCCAATGGCTGCAAGCGCCTGGCGGATACTGTCGCGGATACGGTACAGTTCGCTGCTTAATGAACCTGCAAGCCTGTTTGCTGCATGATCCCGTGCTTCATCGGTATGTGAATCAATAATTTCGCGAACAGCTTCGGCGCGAGTCAGGTCGCTTTTACCGTGAATGAAGGAACGGAAGGTAAATTCTCCGGGACCGGCAGCACGAAAGCCGTGATTGAGCAGGAGCTTCCATACAGCCTGTACAACAGCCGGTCCTCCGTGACAGCTGATTTCTACGCTGTTTTCTCCTGTGTAGCTTCTCGGGGAGCGGAATACAGCGATCAATACCTCATCAAGGCGCCGGGGAGGTGCTGCTGCCGGATCGATTATCCAGCCGTATACAAGGGTGTTTCCCTCTGCATTCATAAGTGCCTCTGGCCGTGAAAAAACAGCAGAAACAAGATCTATGCACCTGCTTCCGCTTGCCCTGATTACGCCGATAGCGGCAGGTGCCAATGCCGTTGCGATGGCTGCAATGGGTTCATCCGGGGTAAAAGATGCTGCGTTCACCACCGGCCTTCCGGTAGGGCAGCAATGCATTCAATTTCCAGAATGGCACCCTTGGGCAGTCCTGCCACGGCAACAGTCGCGCGTGCCGGCCAGGGCTCAGTAAAAAATGTGGCATATACTGTGTTGACCGCAGAAAAATGGGTCATATCAGTCAGGAATATCGTAACTTTCAGACAATCTGCCAGGGATGCACCTGCATCGGCAAGAATAGATTCAATATTTTGTAGTGCCCGCTTTGCAGCCTTTGCCGGATCGGTTTCCAGGATGCCTGTTGCCGGGTCAAGAGGCAACTGACCCGAGACAAAGATCATCCCGTTTGAAATTACTCCCTGGCTGTAGGGTCCAATAGCCGCCGGGGCCCGTTCAGTTTTAATTGCTTTCATGGTGGCAATTATATCACAGGGCTGTCATGAATGCGAAGAGACCAGCAGTTGAAGGGCTGTGTCTGCATCCACGGGTTTGCTGTAGAAAAACCCCTGGATAAAGTCGCACTCATTTTTACTGAGATATTCTTGCTGATCCGCTGATTCAACACCTTCTGCGACTACCTGCAGCCCAAGCTGATGCGAAATGGCGATAATTGCTTTGGCTAGAGGGATGTCTTTTGAAGATGATGTAATGTCGTCTACAAAGCTTTTGTCAATCTTTATATAGTGGATGGGTAAGGCTTTCAGATACGACAGGGAAGAATACCCCCGCCCGAAGTCATCCAGCGAGATCATAAACCCTTCATCACGCAGCCGGTTCAACTTTGCGCGTACTGCATCAAGATCTTCTATCAGGAAGGATTCAGTGATTTCAAGGCCGATGCGTTCGGCATTTATACCGCCTGAAGAAATTTCTCGTATCAGCTTGTCTGCAAAGTTCTCTTCTTTTACTTGTTGGGCTGAAATATTTACTGAAACAGTAAAATCACGGTATCCGGAGCTTTCTGCTCGCCTTATAAAATCAGCTGTTTCGGTGATTACAAACTGACTTATCCGCTCGATTTGACCGCAGCCTTCTGCGATGGGTATAAAGATACAGGGCGGGATTTCACCGCGACCGGCCGGGTGCCAGCGGGCAAGAGCTTCAAATCCTGCAATTTTACCGGTATGGGTATTAATCTGTGGCTGGAAAACGACTGACAATTCCGAGTTCTCGCGGGCGCTGCGCAGGGCATTTTCAAGCTCAAGACGTTCTTTCATCTGTTGATGCATGGTTTTGTCATAGATAAGATAACGGTTCTTCTGGCTGTGTTTTGCGCGGTGAAGGGCAGCGTCGCTGCATTGCAGCAGGGCATCAAAGGTTGCTCCGTGTTCCGGATACAAAGATACCCCCGCCGTTACAGTGAGAACATGCTGGTGTCCGTAGATTTCAATTTTTTGCCCAAGCATACGCAGGGCAAGTTGGGTGTATTTTCGTATTTCTTCTGCCCCGGCATTGCGTATCATGATAAGGAATTCATCCCCGCCGAACCGGGACAGAAGTACCCTGTCATGCAGAATGGAGCTCAGAATTGTTGCTGCATGAACAATGACACGGTCACCGGTCTCATGCCCGAAGGTCTCGTTGATTGACCGGAAGTTGTCGATATCCAGCAGAATCAAGCCGGTACGTTTTTTACAGGTTGCAGTCTTAAGTGCCTGACTCATCTGTTTTTGGGCAAGTGCGCGGTTTGGCAGCCCGGTTAGCGCATCATGGAATGCCAGCTGTTCAATTTCCTGTTCATGAGCCTTGCGTTCGTTGATGTCGGTAATAGATCCTGCAAGCTGTGTCTGGTTATCCGCTGTGTGTATAGCCTTGCCGCGAATCAGTACCCAACAGTGATTTCCGCTTGCTGTCCGGATGCGAATCTCACAGTGCAGGAAATCGCTTTGTCCCTGTATGTGTTCCTCGATTGCCTGCGTAAGGATGTCTTTATCCTCCGGCACACAATATCCGTCAAGTGTTTTGGGCGCGAACAGGTCCGGATTATAGCCGGTCAGTTCATACCAGCGTTCTGAATAATGTATATAATTGGTGTCGGTATTCCAGTTCCACAGTGCGTCATTTGACCCGATGGCTGCCAGCCGGTAGCGTTCTTCACTTTCGGCTAGCCGGTCTTTGTAATCGTTGATTCTCAGGCATTGGTGTATATTGTCCCGTGCAAGCCGGCTGAGTTTGGAGTGGTTAACAAGGAGCGATATGATGAGTGCAAGGAGGATACAGAAAATAAGTGCAAGGATAAGGGTCTGGTACCAGTAACGTATCCAGACAATCTGCCGCCAGTGTATCAAATCCGTACCGGCCGGAAGGAGTTTGCGAGGGTATCCATAGGCTTTAAGCACACGGTAGTCTGCTTGCAACCGGAAATCATCCGCTGAAAGAGAGTGTACGGGCGAAAGTTCCTTGCTTGAAAGATATCGGACTGCCATGGCGCCTGCCGCGCGTCCCTGGTGTTCTCCGGACAGCAGGCTGCCGCCCAGAGCCCCTGTTCCGAATTGATGTGTGTATACCAGAAATACCGGAAGCCGGGAAGCCCTGCTGAGCCGGTTAACCAGCACCTCGGTAGACCAGGAAAGCAGACTTCGGTCAAAGTAGAATGGTCCCAGAAGAATCATTGAGTGGTCGGGAACTGTGGCGACAAACTCTTCCAGCTCGGGAAGCCGCAGAGATGCAAGATCAATAAACTCTGCGTGCGGGAGTTCCTGGTTTACAACCTTCCTGACCATGTCGGGAACAACCGCGCTGCCTGATTCACTGAACTCGGTAACAAGATATACCCGCTCAATACTTCCCATGACAGTTTTTGAAAAACGTATTGTTCCTGCGATATCCAGTTCCTCGTATACTCCTGTTATCATCCCGGCTTCGCCGATAAGGGCGGGAGCAGTTTCGGGAAATACTCCGGTAAAAATGACCGGAACAGCCCTGGCTGAGCGGCTGCGGTACTCAAGAGCAAGATCAAGGGCAGCATCATCTGTTGTTATTATAAGATCAATATCGATGGCTTTGAATTTTTCCAGTAAAACAGCCATCATTCGTGCCCGGTTTTCGGGTGTGGGGAACCGTTTCCAGTCCATAAATTCTGAGTATATACGGTAAGGAAGGGGATACTCTGCAAGTGCCCGGGAGATACCCCTGGCCTGTTCTGCGGTCCAGCCGAATTCCGGGGTGTAGGAATGCAGTATCAGAATTTCCGGCGTACCGTTTGGCCCGCGGGCAAAAAGGGGCATGAACGACAGTACTGTTACAATGAGACTGAAACAGCAAATGAGTAAACGTATTCTGCCTTTCCCCATAGTTAAAGTGTATGCTTCATGCAAATAACGTCAAGAGCTCTTAAACTGCTATCAATACTGTTGGTACGGCTGTCAGAATCACACCTGACAGCTTTTTTTGCCAGCCTCACGCAGTCAAATGCGCCGCAACCCAGCCGTTCCCCGGTTGCCCCTTCGGAT
>CAZXJV010000041.1:0-23783 GCA_964641135.1 uncultured Treponema sp.
AACGAAAACGCCAGAAAATCGCTACGCATAAGCGGAAAAAGAAACTCAGAAAGAACCGGCACAAGAAGAGAAAATAAACTTCTGAAGGATTCCTTCGGGTTCCGTGTAGTTCTACACTATGGCGGCCGTAAACATTCATGTGTTTACGGTCTTTTTTTTTGTTTTCAGATGTGTTACGTTTATTACATATATGAAGTTCACCCTTTTGAACGGCATACACAGTCCGGCTGACCTGAAACAGCTCGGTCCTGATGAACTTGCCCAACTTGCAAACGAAATACGGAACCGCATTATTTCTGTAGTTGGAACCAACGGCGGACATTTATCCAGCAATTTGGGCGTTGTAGAGCTTACTCTTGCTCTTCACCGTGTTTTTGATTCCCCTCATGATGCAATAATCTGGGATGTAGGACATCAGTGTTATGTACACAAACTGTTAACCGGCCGCAATGAACGCTTTGACAGTATCAGGAAACGGGATGGATTATCCGGTTTCCCCAAGCGTGATGAAAGCCCCCATGATTGTTTTAATACCGGTCATTCTTCAACCTCAATTTCGGCTGCTTTCGGTCTGTTAACCGCCAGAAGGCTGGCCGGTCATACCGGCAAGGTTATTGCGGTAATTGGTGATGGAGCCCTTACCGGCGGGATGGCCCTTGAGGCCCTTTCTCATGCAGGGCAGGGTGATAATGACCTGATTGTGGTATTGAATGACAACAAGATGTCCATCAGTCCGAATATCGGGGCCCTGTCCGAGTATCTGAGCCGTTTGACCATGGGGGCACCGTATCAGCGTTTGCGTACCCGATTGGACAAGATGCTTGTGGCTATTCCGATTATCGGTAAACCCCTGTATCGTCTGCTTACCCACCTTAAACGGGTTTTAAAGGCATTGTTTTACAAGGATAATTTTTTTGTCGATCTTGGCTTTGAGTATGTCGGACCCTTGAACGGACACAATCAGGACGAGCTTGAAAAAGTACTGCGCGATGTACGGAATTTACAGCGGCCGGTCGTTGTGCATGTGGTCACCTGCAAGGGAAAGGGATACAGCCTTGCCGAGGATGACCCTTCCACCTTCCACGGGATCGGGCCCTTTTGCATCAGCGACGGAAAGGTAGAAAAATTTGATACAACCAGTTTTACCGAGGCTTTTTCCGGTGCAATGCTGTCTGTCGCCGCAGGCGAGGCCCGTCTTGTAGCAATCACCGCGGCGATGGCAAAGGGCACCGGGCTTGCACCCTTTCAGCACCGCTATCCGGACCGTTTCTTTGATGTCGGTATTGCCGAACAGCATGCGGTAACGTTTGCCGCGGGCCTTGCAGCAGGTGGCCTGAGGCCGGTAGTTGCTGTTTACAGCACCTTCCTGCAGCGGGCTGTTGACCAGGTTATCCATGATGTTGCCCTGCAGCGGCTTCCGGTTATTTTCGCCCTTGACCGCAGCGGCCCGGTACCCGATGATGGGGAAACCCATCAGGGCCTGTATGATATAGCACTTCTGAGATCCGTTCCCGGTTTGACGATCCTTGCTCCGGCTTCCGTGAAAGAAATGCAGCTCATGCTTGACTGGGCATTGGCAGCTGACTCGCCGGTTGTATTGCGCTATCCCAAATCGGCTGCACCGACAGAACAGGACGCTTTTGCGTTACCTGTTGTTAGCGGTCAGGGTGTCTTTGTTCATCGGCTGCACACTGATGTCCTGATAGTCTGTACCGGCGGTATGTTTGCAGAAGTGCTGGAAGCAGCGAATATACTGGCACGAGCCGGTCGCCCTGTGGATATCTATACCCTGCGGTTTATCAAACCGCTTGATGAACAGGCCTTGTGTGCTGCCTTCAGTTCCTATAAATCGGTCCTCTTTGTAGAGGATGGAGTACAGACGGGCGGCATCGGTTCTGCGTTGTCCAGTCTTTGTCATGATGCCCTTCCCGAGCTGCGTACCTCTGTATTGGCCTTCGACGAATTGTTTTATCCCCAGGGTACAAGATCAGAAATTTTGGCATCTGCCGGACTTTCACCTGAACATATCGCAGACGAAGTGGATTTTTTGCGTGCTCCTTCGCTCCGGAGCCGGGTTCAATGACCGGATCTCCTTGTGTATGCACTGCCGAACTGCCTCTGGCAGGCGGTCGTTCGGTTTGCGGAACCTTGCCTGCGTTGCTGATGGGAATTCTTAATGCTACTCCTGATTCATTTTGGGAGGGAAGTCGTGTTGACTCGTATAATGGGGGAGTAGAAAAAGCCCTGGCTCTTGTTGAAGAGGGTGCCGATATTCTGGATATCGGTGGCGAATCAACCCGGCCGGGTTCAAGCTATGTTTCTGCTTCCGAAGAAATCGACCGTATACTTCCTCTCATCGAGGGTATCAGACGGTACAGTACAGTACCCATTTCTGTAGATACCCGTAAATCGGTTGTGCTTGAAGCTGCCTTAAAATCCGGAGCCGACATTCTTAATGATATATCTGCACTGGAAGATGATCCCCGTATCGCGTCTGTGGCCGCTTCATACCAGATTCCGGTGATTTTGATGCATAAACAGGGCACCCCTGACACAATGCAGGTGCATCCGCAGTATGATGATGCAGTACGGGATATCTGCGCATATTTGCTGGAACGTGCAGAATGTGCCCGCAGCGCAGGTATTTTGCCTGACCGCATTATTCTGGACCCCGGAATCGGCTTCGGAAAACGTCATGAAGATAACTGTGCCCTGTTAATAGAACTTGCACAGATTACCCACACCGGCTATCCTGTACTGGTGGCTCTGTCACGAAAATCCCTGATCGGCCGGCTGACCGGTCGTGAAACGGGAGATCGTCTGGCTGGAACCCTGGCGGCAAATCTGCTTGCGGTTCAACGCGGCGCCCGTATCCTGCGGGTACATGATGTGGCTGCCACCCGCGATACACTGGCGGTGTTATCCGCCCTGGCAGGAGCGTAACATCAGTGGAGTTCTTCAAGCGCCTGAACATGTTGTACTCGTCAATCCAGCCGATTCTGGATGTTGGTGTACTGGCTGTATTGCTGTATCTGGTATATCAGATCCTGGTAAAAACCCAGGCAGTCCAGCTGCTGAAAGGTGCAATCTCTCTTCTGGTAATTTATGCCCTTGCCTTTTTGCTTGGCCTTAATACCCTGTTATGGCTTTTAAATATCCTTGCACCCGGTCTTTTGATTGGCGTTGCAATTGTTTTTCAGCCCGAGCTGAGAAAAATATTTTTGCGAATTGGCCAGAGTGATTTTCTGAAAATCGGAAAACGTTCCAAGCACAGTCACATGGACTCGGTTCTTACCGCTGCCGAGATTCTGTCAAACAGACGCCGCGGTATGCTTTCTGTTTTTATTCGCCGCAACTCCCTTCGTGATATAATTGAAACAGGTACCCGGCTGAATGCAGAACTTTCATCAAGTCTTCTGGTTACCATATTCGGTCATGATACTCCGCTGCATGACGGTGCCGTTGTTATACAGGGCGGACGGGTAATAGCCGCCGGTTGTTTTTTGCCTCTTTCAGAACAGCAGGATATACGTAAAAGTTTTGGTACACGGCATAGGGCCGCTTTGGGACTTGCAGAGGAGACAGACGCTGTTGTCCTGATTGTATCCGAGGAAACAGGCGCAATCAGTTTGGCCTGGGATTCTCACCTGTATTACGACCTTGCGGCATCAGAGGTAACCCGCCGCCTGGAAGATCTGCTGGACCTTGGCGGAGCTCTGCCGGAGATGGAGGACGATATCAATGAACCGTAAAGCCCTCCTGGACCGACTTGTAGAGAACTGGCCGGCAAAGATTATCTGCCTTACCCTGTCCCTGCTTCTGTTTCTGTTTTACCGGATCAGTACGCTTGAGCAGCGTTTTTTTTCGGTTCCGCTTGTTGTACAGAACAGCGGAGACCTTGTTCCTGCCGTAAATTATCCACGTATGGTGCGTATCAGTCTTCGGGGTGAGAGCAACAGTATACATCCCATTATTGAGGATGATGTTGTTGCGTACATTGATCTTTCCGGTTACACGCGGGAAGGGGAATACCGCATTCCTGTCCGCACACGTCTGAAAGGGACAGCCCTGGATGTCGATCCGCTTGAGGTCTCTGTAGAGCCGTCCGAGCTGCCACTGCGCCTGGAATACCGGGTTGTGCGGAAAATAGAGATTGTTCCCGCATTCCGGGGCTATCCGGAGGCAGGCTTTGAGTTCTCGGGCTATACATTAAACCCGTCAATAGTTGAGGTTGCAGGACCACGCTCCCTTATCGAGAAAATCAGCGATGTGACAACCGATTCAATAGATCTTTCTGCACGTAATTCCAGTTTCAGCGGTGTGATCCGTCTGATTAATCCGAACCCGCTTTTATTATTGGGCGGTGAGGGACGTTCAGAGTTCAATGTTGTAATTGAAGAAACAACATTGATACGGACTTTTGAGGATGTCCCGTTTCATTTTGAAAACCTGAATGACTCATATTCGGTTGAAACTGATTTGCCCCGGGGGACGATACAGCTTAAGGGTACACAGAATAATCTTGCGAATATTGAGCTGCCCCGAAACGCATTGACCGTTTTTGCCGGAAATATTTCCGGTCCGGGTATTTATATTCTGCCGGTGTATACCATGGTTTCCGACCCTTATGAGGTTTTGCGTTCGTGGCCGACAGAGATACGGCTGACAGTAACCAGGAGGGAGCCGTGATTGTAGGAATTGGTTTGGATGTTGTTCATGTCAGCCGTCTGGCGCATTGGCTTGACACGCCAGGTCTTTTATCCCGTTTTTTCCATCCCGAGGAACTTGAAACAGCTCTGAGCCGGGGAAGCTCTGCAACCCTGTCTCTTGCTGCACGGTTTGCCGCGAAAGAAGCCTTCGGGAAGGCCATCGGTACCGGCTTGAGCGGGATTACCTTAAAAAATATTGAGGTATTGAATAATCATAACGGTAAACCCTGTATCCGTCTTTTTGGCAATGCCCGACAGGCCTTTGAAAACACCGGCGCAACCCATATTCACTTGAGTCTGACACATGAACATGATAATGCCCTTGCCATGGTTGTGATAGAACGATTACCGGATTCATCACCGGAGGCCGTACAATGAGTGCCCAGAAGGACAAAAATCTGACATTGACATTCTACTCGCGGGAACAGATAGAATGTCCTATCTGCAATGCCAAGTTTAAACGCGAGGAACTGATGACCGGTGGTGGACGGCTGGTTGCCGGAAAGTTGACCGATGAACTGCGCCGCCTGTATGAACCGTCAGCAAAATACGGCGAGGTTCACCCCCAGGTGTACTCCATGACTGTCTGTCCTAAATGTCATTATTCTGCCTTCCCCCAGGATTTCTGTATCCTGGATAAGGACAGTCTGAATCGAATCTACGAAAAAATGCAGGAACGGTATGAATCGGTAAAACGCCTTTTCAGCAAACTGAATTTTTCGACTAACAGGACTCTTGCTGAAGGCGCAGCTTCGTACTATCTGGCCATTCTGTGTTACGAGCTGGTAGACACCAAGTTTTCTCCAACGATCAAACAGGGGCTGTGCTCCCTGCGCTCGGCCTGGCTGTTTACCGAACTGGGGAAAAAATACCCTGAAGAAAACTACGGCTATGCGGCGGATTTGTTTTATCATAAAGCCCTCTTTTTTTACCGCCGTGCGATAGAGCTGGAATCCTCGGGGAAAGAAATGATCGCAAACCTGAAATCATTCGGTCCCGATATTGATAAAAACTACGGGTATGATGGTGTTCTGTATCTGGGAGCGCTGCTGGAATATAAATACGGTTCCCATACAGATCCTGCAAAACGTATAGAATTACTGTCTGCAAACCGCCGGGCTTTGGCAAAGATGTTCGGGCTGGGCAAATCGTCCAAAAACAAGCCGGGGCCCCTTTTGGAGCACGCCCGAACCCTGTATGAAGCCCTGGTTGCCGAGATCAAGGACGACAGCGATACTGATGAATAATTCAGCTTTACGTACTATAGCCCTGCGTGTGTCCTACGACGGTACAAACTTTAACGGATGGCAAAGCCAGACACAGGCTGGCAGTGATACCGGGCGAACCGTTCAATCTGTAATTGAAAAGGCCCTTCAAACGGTTCATAAACATTCTGTGGAGCTGTGCGGTTCGGGCCGTACAGATTCGGGCGTACATGCGACGGGTCAGGTAGCTCATTTTATTACCGATATCGCCTCAATGGAGGCATCCCGGTTCGTGCCGGCCCTGAACAGTCTTTTACCGCGGGATGTACGGATCCTGGATGCCTGGCAGGCTCCTGATGGTTTCCATGCCCGCTTTGATGCGCGGGCACGGACCTACCGGTATATGCTGCAGTGCTCCCGTCAGGCTCCTGCCCATGAACTACCTTATG
Source organism: uncultured Treponema sp. (assembly GCA_964641135.1). Lineage (GTDB taxonomy): Bacteria > Spirochaetota > Spirochaetia > Treponematales > Treponemataceae > Teretinema. The sequence continues at coordinate 6,364 of CAZXJV010000041.1, forward strand.
TCTGGCATATCGGACGCTGGCCGGATATCGGCCGGCTTAACAGCATGGCGGCTCTTTTGGCAGGAGAAGTGGATTGTTCCACCTTTACTGCTGCCGGAGACCAGAGTTATACCAGAAGCCGGTTCTTTTATTCAGCTGTTTTTTTTCCGGAAGGACAGCATCTGGTTTTTGAGCTGTCGGCTAATGCCTTTCTGTGGAAAATGGTGCGTTCAATCACCGGAACCCTGATCGAGCTGGAAAAAAGTGGCGGAACTGCAGCTGATTTCAGGAAAATTATACATGCCTGCGACCGTTCCAGTGCCGGTCCGACCGCTCCGCCCCAGGGTCTTTTTTTGTGGGATGTGCGTTATTAGCAGGGTGCTGACAAACTCGACGCTTTTCAGTACCCTGCTAAAGAAGATGGACCGGATCTACATCTACTTCGATGTATAAGGGGCCCGGTGCTTTCCACCCGTTTAAGAATTGCTGGGCAGCCTTGCGCAAACGGTTTAAATCTTCACCCTTAAGGATTACCTGATACCTGAAATTGCCTGCTATAGCCGCCACCGGGCATTCAGCCGGCCCCAAAAGCTCGTCAGGTTCTTTTATCAACGTTTCCAGAATCTCTGCAGCCCCGGCAGCCCCATTCATTGCCTGTTTCTCATTTTTACTGCGGAATACAAGCCGTATAAGGCGGGAAAAAGGAGGAAAGCCCAGCAGTCTGCGTTGTTCCATTTCCCGTTCGTAAAACCCTTTCAGATCACTGCGTCCTGCATAACTGATTGCGGGGCTTGACGGGTCCCATGTTTGTATCAGGACCCGTCCGTCCGGAAAAAATCTTCCTGCCCTGCCTGCTACCTGCATAATAAGGGCAAATACCCGTTCCGCTGCCCGGAAGTCGGGCATGTTAAGGCCTGTGTCTGCAAGCACTATTCCCACCAGCGATACACCGGGAAAATTGAGTCCCTTGGCAACCATCTGTGTTCCCAAAAGAATATCGGTCTTGCCGTCGCGGAAGGAACTCAGGGCCTCTATGAGTGTGTCTTTGCCGCTGATACTGTCTGTATCGATTCTTTCGACACGAAGGTTTGTAAAGGTGCGTCGAACTTCTTCTTCGATAAATTCTGTTCCAAAACCTGCGTAGCCTGCATCAAGAGAACCGCATTCCGGACAATGAACGGGCGGGGGAGTCTGCCAGCCGCAATAATGGCATTTCATTATTCCTTTTTTTTTGTGCAGGGTCAAAGGAACAGCGCAGTGTCGGCAGTGCAGGGTGTAACCGCAGGTTTTTCAGCGATATACATGGGTAAAGCCGCGTCTGTTAAGAAACAGTATTGTCTGTCTGCCGCGCCGGCTGGTTTCCTGTATGGCTGTCTGAAGTTCCGGACTCAAGGCTCCGGCAGTGTCCTTGAGCGGGATAACTTCAATGCGGGGCGGTTCGCCTCCTGAAAGTCTGCGGGTGAGAGTACAGCTTCGCAGTGTACCGTCTGTAACCGCCTTCCATGCTTCCAGCGAAGGTGTCGCACTGCCCATAACCAGTGTTGTGTTTCCTTTACATCGCATCATGGCAACCTGGCGGGCATGATAACGGGGTGTAGTACCGGATTTATATGATCCATCATGTTCTTCGTCTATGATAATCAGTCCAGGATCGGGCAGGGGAGCAAAGATGGCGCTGCGTGCACCGATTACAATACGGGCCTGTCCGCGCCGGATGCGCATCCATTCTCCAAGTCGTCGAGACCCTGTCAGTCCGGAATGAAGGACGGCTGCTGTGTCTCCAAAGCGGGTTTTTATTGCCTTTTCAACCTGATGAGTAAGCGATATTTCCGGAACCAGGTACAGAACACCGCGTCCCCGGGCAAGAATCACTTCGGCCGAACGTAAAAACACTTCGGTTTTTCCTGTTCCGGTCAACCCGAACAGGTAGACCGGACGGGCATCGGATTCGTCAAGGATTGTGTCAACAGCTTTTTGCTGTTCGATGGACAGCTCAAGGGGTGCCGCAGAAATTTCCTCGGATTCAAAAAGGGCACCGGCTTCGCCGCTTTCCCTTCTGCCGGACGGAATCATGGCAGCAAGGGCTTCACCGGGGCTGCACAGATAAAAGGCTGCTATACGCCTGGCCAGTTCCAGTTCCTGCTGTCCGTATACAGCCTCTTTATCAATAACCCTCCGGACGGTTTTAAGCCGGTCCGGACTGACGGGAAGACTTGCCGGCAGGGTTTCGGCCATGCTGACGGGATAACCGGTCATACGCCGGGAACCAAAATCAACCTCAACACGGCGTCCGCTTAAATTTTCTTCTTTGAGTGTGTCCGGGATCGCATAGGTGAATGATTGATGGAGAGGAAGATTGAGCAGAATCTCCAGATAACGCGACATCAGAAACCGGATGAGGATGAAATACCTGAATCCTGTTGATCCAGTATCTGTCTGAGCCTTTGCAGAACTTCCCAGACAGGCCGCTTTAATGATGCATCACGAAGGATATCTGCCGGTTCCCATGCAGCCAGCGCCGGGATTCCGTACAGATTGAGCGTTTGCCCATGGACAGTACCGGGATCATGATCTTTGTATCCCAGGGCCTGCAGGGCGGCTGTGCCCAGGATAAGTACTGCCCGGGGTCGAAAGGTTTGGATCTGGCTTTCAATCCAGGGGAGGCAGGACTCGGCAGCCAAAAGTTCACCCTCTCCCCGGGTATCCGTACCCGCCGCATCTGATAAACCTGACGGGCACTTGAGTACTGTTGTCAGACAGCAGTTTTCTGTTGTGTCGAGCTGTATTGCTGCCAGCATGCGCTCAAGAAGAGCCTCACGGGGTCCGTTAATCAGGGTTTCAGAACCGGTTGGCTTGAACGTGATGACAATCGCTTGCACAGGGATATGTATACAACCTGAGGTATGTTTATTCTGTACGGGTACCCGGTTTACAGACAATGGACACCGTGTGCAGGTTTGAATCCCGGACTCCAGTTGTTCATGCGTAAGAGGATCTGCCTTGTCTTTAAACTCCGGTACAGGGCTGTAACTGCGGTATCCGTCAATCCATCCGGCGGCAGTCTGGAGAAAATTGAATATTTCTGATTGTTCCTGGGCAGTCATCACCGGTATAATATACCGGCTTAACCGGTGCATGCAAGCCGGTGCACTTGCCTTTATTACGAAACATGATACAATAACGATGCTGATATCGACGGCTTCCCGGCTTTTGATTTTGGCCAGCAAGGAAATTTCAAGTGGACCTGTAAAGGGGTTGGCTGTATGAAGATAGTGATGTGTACCGATGCGTACTGGCCCCGTGTTAACGGCGTAACCGTTTCTGTTGATTCTTTCGCCAGGGCTTTAATCCGTAACGGTCACCAGGTTGTCATAATCTGCTCTTTTTATCCTGATACAATGGCTATTGAACGGATGTCTAACCCGCTGATGGATCGACGTGAGACAGAAGCAGACCCCATTGTTATCCGTGTGCCGTCATACTCCCTCCCGATCTCGCGTGAGGACAGGGTTGCAAAGTTTCACAAGTGGTTTTGGGTAGAAAAACAGCTTTCGGCCTTTAACCCTGACCTCATACATGTAAATTCCGAATTTGTTATCGGTGAATTCGGTTATTACTATGCCCGCATGCACGATCTTCCCGTGGTATATACATTTCATACCATGTGGGAAGATTATGCCGCCAATTATATTCCGTACGTTCCGGAATTTATTCTCCGGATGATTGCCCGCAGCATCGTCAAGCGTTTATGCCGGAAAGCAACAACTGTGATATGTCCTACGTCCCAGATTGCCGACCTGGTTCGCAGATATAAGACCCAGGCGCCGGTTCACCTTTTACCGACCGGAATAGATCCCCGTCTTTTTACCCCGCAGCCTGATGGTCTTGAAGAATTCCGTCAATCTATGATAGCCCGTTTTCCTGCTCTGACACGTTCAAAGATTCTTTTGTTTGCAGGACGAATCGGTAAAGAAAAAAACATTTCGTTTCTGCTGGAATTGTTCCCGACAATACTGCATGCTGCTCCCGACACCACCTTGCTGCTGGTCGGTAACGGACCGGATTTGCCCCATTTTCTGGACCAGGCAAACGAACTCGGGATTACCGATCATGTTGTGTTTACCGGTTATCTTGACCGCAAAGATCTGGCATATGTATATGCCATGTCAACCGTTTTTGTTTTTCCATCAAGGACTGAAACACAGGGGCTCGTTACAATAGAGGCTATGCTGTCAGGCATACCAGTTGTAGCGGTCGGAGAGATGGGCACAGTAACCGTAATGGGTGGTGATAATGGCGGTTTCATGGTTAAAAATGATCCTGCCGAATTTGCCGGTAGGGTAATCGAGCTCCTCCTGGATGATGAATTATATGCTCAAAAAGTTGAGGATGCCCGCATCCATGCCCAATCCTGGACGATAGACAGTATGACTGCCCGTCTGGAAGATATTTATACAACAACACTGGAAGACTTTAATGCCTGAATTAACTGAAACGAAAGCCGGTCAACAGCGTATTGCCTTTTTATATTTAAATACCGGCGGAGGACACATTGCACCGGCACGCGCATTGGCTACCGCCATCCAGGAAAAATGGAGCGATACCGACAAGACTGAAATAGTTAACGGGTTCAGTGATAAAATGAAAGTGTGCCGCTTTTTTTTCGAAGAGGGATACGCTACAACCTGTAATTATTTTGAACTGGGTTATGTCTTTTTTTATCAGGTTACCAGCAGCCCGCTGAGTATCCGCATCGGTGATTATTTTGTTGCGCTCAATGGCGTACAACATCTTGTAGACACATTTAAAAAACACAGGATCACAAAGGTTGTGTGCCTGCATGAGGTTCTTATCCTGGTAGCCCGCAAGGCCCTAGACAGGATCAATCCTTCTATTCCCCTGATTACTGTTGTTACAGATCCTTTTACGGCACATGCAGTATGGTTCTATGAGAAACGCATGGAGCTGGTCGTTTTCTCCATGAAACTCAGGAAACAGGTGATTGAACAGTATGGTTACCGTCCCGAGCAGGTGCATACGTTTCCCTTCATTCTGTCCAGGAAATTTGATCGAGTGTGGACACCGGAAGACAAGGTTGCGATACGAAAACGTTTGAATATTCCTGCTGACTCTCCTGTAATACTGATTGCCGGCGGGGGGGAAGGACTGAAAAGCGCAGACCGGATTGTCGCCGAATTTCTCGGCAGGCGCAGTCCGGCAACGCTTATTGTTGTGTGCGGACGCAACAAGCTGTTGCGTCGCCTGGTGAAGATTCAGATAGAGCTTTACAGGGCTTCCAATGTTCGTGTGCTTGGTTTTATAGACTTTATGAACGAGCTTGTAAATCTTGCAGATTGCGTAATTACCAAGGCAGGTGCTTCTACCACCATGGAAATTCTTTCCATGGGCAAGCCGATTATTTTTTCTACATTTATCAGGGGCCAGGAACTGGGGAACATGCTGTATGTTGTTCATAATGGCGCTGGATGGTATATTAAGGAACCCAGAAAAATTATGGATCAGGCTGACCGCCTGATCCATGATCCAGATCTCCAGGCACAAATGGCTGCAAACATCAGGCGTCTGGGGGTCAGGAATGGTCTTGATGATCTGGCACGCTTTATACACGAATTCTGAATTCCTGGTAACAGGTTACGATAAAAAAGGAGTTTGCTGATGCGCATACCGCGACTTGTAGCTGTTTGTTTGATTATTTGTACCGCCGGAATACTGTATGCCCAGGTTGCTGCTGATCCTTTAGATTTTTTCTATGATGATCTTGTTGTTTGGGAAACGATGGGACTGGTCAATAATCTCCCGCCAGCACGTCCCTATCCCCTTCCTTTGGTGCGCAGTATTCTTGAAAAGGTAATTGAACGAGGCGATGCTGTTCAGCGCGATATTGCCGAAGCCCATTACAAACGATTCTTTGGAAGGATTCTGACCTGGGGCGGAAAATCAGAGGTTGCAATCGACAGCAGCGGACGACGCGAATTGTCAGGAGCTGCATCACTTGATATTAATTATGCAATTCTGGATCAATTGACAATAAGTGCTTCTGCTGATCTGTGGGGTACAAACAAGCTTTTTGGCGAAGAATTAAGACCTGAATGGGAGCGCAGCGATAAAGATATCGTACAGGATAACGCCAAGGTAGGCCCTTTCTGGATATTACCGTCAATAAATTCTTCAATGGCTGTCGGTTCGTCCGATATCTACCTGAACGCAGGTTTGATGCGCGGATCCTGGGGGCCTTTCCACTCAGACGGTGTCATTGTTGGATCCCAGGCAATACATTCCGGCCAGCTCAATTTTGTTATCCGAAAACCGCAGTGGACTCTTAACGTCAGCCAATACTCACTGGCTGCTACCGATGCATCGCGGACGGAATGGCAACCGGATAAATATCTTTCTGTACATTCGATCGATGTACATCCGTTTGACTGGTTTTCTATATCGCTGGTAGAAGGTGTCGTATACGGAGGACGCTTTGAAACATTATATCTCCTTCCTCTTTCGCCCTATATGATCAGCCAGGCAATGACCGGTTTTTCTGACAATAGCTGGCTGGGAGGGATGTTCAGTGTAAAACCTTTGCCGGGCATGCGGATTGATGGTGTTCTTTGGGCTGATGATCTGAGTTTTAATGATATGGTCCGGTTCAACTTTGATACAAAGTGGCGCCTTGCCGGACAGGCCGGTATGTCCTATGCTCCACGAAAATCCGGAATTTTTACCCGTGCAGCTTTTGACTATACAATGGTGACTCCTTATAACTATTCCCATCGCACCGGGACAGACAATACGTTTGATACTGTAAATTATCAAAATTACACGCATGGAGATTATAATTTCGGTGCTTCTCTTGATCCGAACTCGGACCGGTTTCAGTTAAAAATGAAACTGCGTCCCCTTGAAAAGGTTGATGTTGATCTGATCGGGCGGATGGTCCGTCATGGTAATATCAATGAAAGTCTTGACTGGCGCGACAAGGATTTTTTCCGCGTCCTTAATTATTTGTTGTATGAAGACGGTTTTAAAACCGACGGTACAGTAAAGAATCACTCATATACATACAGCGGGCATGCCTTCAACTATACTACACCGTTCCTGAGCCAGAAGCACATACAGCATATCTGGCAAGCCGGTATTGATGTTCGCTGTCGTTTACCTGTTCTTAAAACAGGTGGATATATGGTATTCCGTCTGGCATATACCTTTGAAGCAGATTTTAATAGCGGTATCAATAACAGCATCTGGTATCATACTAATCAGATTTATACCGATCCGGATGATCCGGAAAGCCCTGTAGTTTCAGTTCCGGAATTGCTTGATATAATGCAAATACAATATGATCAGTGGAAAGCAAATATCAACAGTCCTCAGTTCAACAACTACATCAGGTTGGCCTTTGAATATTATTTCTGACAGGCAGATGACATAGACCCGGCTGTTTTTGTTGTCAGTCTTCTTTATCCATGACCGGCTCAACTACCGCGCCGTTATATAACTGGCGCGGGTAGACAATGATTTTAAGTTTCTTTTCCAACCGCGAAAGGCGATACATTTCGTTCTCGTCTCCAAAAACAGCATTGATGCCGGTTTTCCCTGCACGGCCGGTTCTGCCTGCCCTGTGAATAAAGAAGTCATCATCCGATGGAAGATCCATCTGTATAATATGGGTAATACCCGAAATATCAAGCCCCCGGGCTGCAAGATCGCTGGTGACCAGAACAGAGCTGCGACCGGAGCGGAAATCATCCATTGCCTGTTTGCGCTCCTGTTTGCTCATGCGTGCGTGAAGAGCAGAGCAGTTAACCTTCCTGTACCTGAGTTTTGAGGCAATAACGTCAACCTGACCGGTAACAGCGGTAAAAACAAGGGCGCGGTCAGGTTTTTCGGCAGACAGAAAGGAACGCAGCATGTCGATCTTGTCGCGTTTTTCTGCAAAAAAAGCCCAATGTGTAATCCTGCTGCGCAAAATATCTTCAAGCGGCATTTCTACAAAGTCAGGGTGCCGGCGATTCCCTTCATGGTCTGTAAGGGTAATCATTCCGTCCAGAATTTTCCGGTGATTCGGTCCGAGGGTTGCCGAACAGGCTGTAAAGACGATGTTCCCTGGCATGATTGACAATAATTCACCTGTCAGGTCGCGAAGTTCGGGAGAAAGAAGCCGGTCTGTTTCATCAAGAACAACCATTTTAAGAGCATGCGTTTTCAGTTTTTTTAATCGAATCAATTCAATTATACGGGCTGGACCGCCAATAATCAGTGCAGGCTTTTTCTTTAACGCATCGATTTGTCTGCTTAGGGGTGCCCCGCCGATACATAAAAGGGATTCGATATCCAAACCTGCTTCACGTGCCAGGGTTCCTGCGGTCTGTTTAATCTGGCTCGCAAGTTCGTGGGTCGGGGCAATAATCAGAACAACCGGTGCACTGTCCTGACGGCTTGATGCAAGCCGGAAAGCAGGAAGGAGATAACAAAGTGTTTTACCTGTGCCTGTTTCTGAACGGAAAAGGGTGGGGCTGCCTGCATACAGGCTGGGCAGTACAGTAGCCTGGACTGCTGTAGGTACAGTTATTGAGCGAGCTGCAAGGGCGGTTACAAGTTCCGCTTCGCAGCCAAGATCTTCAAAATTCTTCATGTCTGGCAGGATAGCATAACCGTCGGGAAAGTGCTATAATGGATAACACTAAAGGCAGATCCTTCTTCCTTTTTTATACCATTATTTATCAAACGGGAGAGTAGCCGTTGAACTTCGGTATAGATACTTTCGGATGCGATCATGGCCGTTCCGGTCCCGGATCGTATGTACAGTCCCTGGTCAGAAATGTCCCTGAATCAACCCATACGCTCGAACTGTTTGGTCCGGAAATAGACAGATACACCTATAATTCCGGCCAGGCTTCTGTTGCATATCGGGGCTTAAGCATGGCAGACAGTCTTATGGCCGAGCGTGTGTGGCACCTGACTTCTTTTCCATCCTTTGCCCGTAAAAGCCGTTTTGATGCCGTCCTGTTTCCTTCACCCACAAAAATGCTGCCGCTCAAGTTCGCTGTTCCCTCAGTTGTTATGGTACAGGATATTGTTAGTGAACTGTATCGCGATTCTGATGATGCCGTATACCTTTCTCTTCTTAAAGGCAGACTGCGTACTGCCAATCACATTATCGCCGCAAGCAATTTTATCCGCGATGACCTTGTGAAGCAAAAGATCAATGAATCGCGTATTACCGTTGTACATCATGGCATTGATACGTCCCTGTTTTACCCGCGTGAGTATTCAAACAGCGAAGCTGTCCTTATTCATCCATTTTCAATACGAAGGCCATATATTATTTATGCTTCCCGTGTCGCCTATCCCGGTAAATGTCACGTCGAGTTGATCCGCGGCTTCAATCTGTTCAAGGAACAGACCCGTGCACCGCATCGTCTTGTTCTGGCAGGTGCCGACGGGGTTAACGCAGATATTGTTCATCGTGAGGTTATTACCTCTCCCTGGTCCTCGGATATCCTGCTTACAGGATATTTCCCGCATCAGAACCTTCCTGAACTGTATGCAGCAGCTGATGCATGTATTTTTCCGTCTGCCTCAGAGGGTGTAGGCCTGCCTGTCCTCGAAGCAATGGCATCCGGAATTCCGGTTGCCTGTTCCTCACGCGGAGCCTTGCCGGAGATTGCCGGTGATGCTGCCGTATATTTTGATCAAAACAGTCCCGAGGAGATAGCCTCGGCCATACGTTCTCTTGTCAGACTTCCCGGCGTCTCGAATGAAACAAGGCGATCCGAATTGACAGCCCGGGCGCTGGAGCATATAAAAAAATATTCCTGGCAGGACTGTGCTGCCAGGACTGTTTCTGTGCTTGAATCTGTGTGCCGTTAGAAGGGTCGTGACAAAGGCTCACGAGCCTCTGTCATCAACCTTTCAGGCGGTTTTTGCGTTTGTCTGTTCAATTACCGGTTTCAGGTTTTTGCGTACAACATCACGATTTATTACGACGCGCTTTTGTCCCTCAATCGACGGTATTTCAAACATGATTTCCATCATGAATTTTTCAACAATCGACCGCAGACCACGTGCTCCGGTATTCTGTTCAATCGCAAGATCAGCTATTGCATCAATGGCTTCGTCCTCAAATACAAGCTCAACCTTGTCAATATCCATAGATGCCTGATACTGTTTGATTACCGCATTTCTAGGTTCGGTAAGGATCCGTCTCAGATCATCGCGCACCAGTTCATTCAGTGCAACAGTTATCGGAAGACGGCCTATAAACTCGGGAATCATACCGAATTTTATCAAATCATCAGCACCTAGCTGCCGGTATAATTCCTGCAGATTCCGTTCTTTCTTGCGCTTTACATCTGCCCCGAAACCTACTGGATGCTGGGATACGCGCGATTCAATCATCTTGTCCAGACCAACAAAGGCGCCACCGCAGATGAACAGAATATTGGTCGTATCAATTCTCAACATTTCCTGGTTCGGGTGTTTTCGGCCTCCCTGTGGCGGTACCGAGGCAACAGTGCCTTCTATAATTTTCAGCAAAGCCTGCTGTACACCTTCACCGGATACATCACGTGTAATTGATACGTTTTCGCCTTTGCGGGCAATCTTGTCGATCTCGTCAATATAGATGATTCCGCGTTCAGCAGCAGCAATATTGCCACCGGCGTTCTGAATCAGTTTAAGAAGGATATTTTCCACATCTTCACCTACATAGCCTGCTTCTGTAAGTGTGGTGGCATCTGCGATGGCGAAAGGTACCTTCATCTTGTTTGCAAGCGTTCTTGCAAGCAAGGTTTTTCCTGAACCCGTCGGACCGATCAAGAGCACATTAGCCTTTTCTATGGATACAGCTTCAGGATCCTTTGCAGGATTTGCGATGCGCTTGTAATGATTATAAATGGCAACAGAAAGGGTTTTTTTTGCCTGTTCCTGTCCGACTATGTATTGATCAAGATACGATTTAAGATCAACCGGGGTAGGTATGTCGCCGGTGAACTCGGTAGCTGCTTTGCGGTTTTCTTCATCAAGAATACCCCTGCATACATCAACACAGTGGTCGCAGATCGCAACACCGGGTCCGCTTACTATTGCTGCAGGACTTGCCGGCGGCTTTCCGCAAAACGAGCACACCAGTTCGCGTTCATTTCTGAGTTTTGCCATGTTTCCTCCTCGGCATAACCTGATCGATAACGCCGTAGGCCAATGCTTCTTCTGCCGACATGAAAAAATCACGTTCCATGTCTGCAGCGATCTGATCGATGGTTTTGCCTGTGTGAGAGGCAAAGTACTCTATGGTCAACTTTTTAAGACGGATAATTTCACGCGCCTGGATACCGATATCAACAGCCTGTCCCTGAACACCGCCCCAGGGCTGATGTATCAGAACCCTGGAAGAAGGCAGGGCAAACCTTTTTCCCGCTGATCCTCCTGCCAGAAGGATTGCTGCCATACTGGCTGCCTGGCCGAGACAGATGGTCTGAATGTCACAGCGTACATACTGCATGGTGTCGTATATTGCCAGTCCTGCAGTCACAGAACCTCCGGGACTGTTGATATACAGATTTATATCCTTGTCAGGATTCTGTGACTCAAGGAAGAGCAGCTGAGCGACCGCAAGATCAGCAGTGGTATCGTTAATTTCACCATCTATAAAAACGATACGGTCTTTCAGCAGCCGTGAAAAAATATCGTAGGCCCGTTCACCGTTTCCTGTTTGCTCAATAACATAGGGCACCAGGCTGTTCATCTGTTCGTTCATTATACCTTCTACTCGTTCTTGAAGAGATCTGCAAAGGCTGTCTTGGGGCCCTTGGATACTGTACATTTTTCAAGAAGCTGGGCATAAAGCCTTTGCTCCTTGATATCATCAATAAGATACTCTTTCTTCCGGGGGTCCGCATAGTGATTTTTGACTTCTTCTGTAGATATTCCTGCACCCTCTGCAATACGGGCAAATTCTGCCTCAACATCGGCATCAGATACGTCAATTCCCCGGTCTTTCATCAACAGTTCAACGCAAACCCGGCTTTTAAGCAGCTTTTCGGCTTCAGGTCGCCATCCTGAAAGCATATCTTCCTTGGATTGGCCTGAAGCAAGAATCATTTTTTCAAGCTGGGCTGTATCGGTTCTGAACCTCTGGGCAAGCATCTGCCAGCGGGATTCAAGCTCGGCCGAAACCATGGATTCAGGGAGCTCAAAACTGTTTTTCTCGACAATCTTGTCCAAAAGGGCGGTATTCTTGATTTCGCGCAGCTTGTTTTCAAGAGCGCTTTCCATGTTCTTTCTGATGTCAGCGGTCAGATCAGCCAGGTTCTTATACTTTTCGCTGACATCCTGTGCCAATTCATCGTCAAGATCAGGAAGATTTCTCTCTTTAAGGGCGGTCAGGGTAACACGAAGTTTTTTGGTCTGTCCTGCCAGTTCACTGTCCTCAAACTTGGCAGGGTATTTTTTTGTAAAGTCCTTGGTCTCGCCTTTAATCATACCGGTAATTTCATCATCGAACTTGAACACATTCTGACCTGAGCCCAGGGTAAATACAAAATCCTGGCGTTCGGTTCCGGCAATGACGGCACCATCCGAATCAAGTTCACAGTAATTCACTGTAACAATATTGTCCTTTGAAGCCTTGTCAGTATCGCTTTTATCGGCAACGATTGCGTTTCGTTCCCTGATGGACTGAAGTTCCTGATCAATGTCTGCCTCAGTGACGGATACAACCGGAACTTCAATCTTGAAACCTTCTACGGTTTCAAGGGTAACATCGGGAAACACATCGTAGCTGACTTTATAACTCAAGTCGCGGTCAATATCAAAATCAGGCGCCTCATTCATGACGGGCTGGCTGTAGGGCAGGGGACGTTCATGTTCGTTGGCACTGGTGAAAATCTCGTCAAGAGATTTTTCGATGATATCACCGGCAACTTCACCCTTAATAGCTTCTCCGTATTTCTTCTCCATCAAGGCAACCGGTACCTTTCCTTTGCGGAATCCGGGTATCTGGGCATTTTTGGCATACTTTTGCAGCAGGTCCTGGTATGACCGGGCGAGCTCGCTTTTGTCGACAGTTACGGTCAGTTCGACCCTGGATTTGTCAAGTTTTGTAATCTGCTTCTGCATCCTCATCGGGGGTTCCTCTTGTATTGTTTAAGTGTTCAAGCCAATACCCTGTTGTATCTGTACCGGCTCTTGCATTGTTGAGTAGTAAAAAAAAAGCGATCCGGATTTTACCGAATCGCTTTCCGAGTTAGAGCGGGAAACGGGAGTCGGACCCGCGACATCCACCTTGGCAAGGTGGCGCTCTACCACTGAGCTATTCCCGCAAAATCAACTGTTACACACTGTCCGGTTCCGTGAAGGAATTGTGCGAGAGGAGGGACTTGAACCCTCACGCCAAGGCACCAGATCCTAAGTCTGGCGTGTCTGCCAATTCCACCACTCTCGCTCACCTTACGTGAGTGTAAGCAGTCTACAGAAAACCTAAAACCTTGTCAAGTAAGGTCTTTTGTTTTCTTTTTGAGCCACGAAGGGATCGAACCTTCGACCCACAGATTAAGAGTCTGTTGCTCTACCAGCTGAGCTAGTGGCCCAATATCATGTTCAATGCGTCCGACAGGGTTCGAACCTGCGACCTACGGATTCGAAGTCCGGCGCTCTATCCAGCTGAGCTACGGGCGCAGCAGTCCTTCCGGCCGATACAGTCAATACCCGGGCTTTCACCGGCAGGCATCGACAAGGGTGGGTGATGGGTTTCGAACCCACGACAGCCAGATCCACATTCTGGTGCTCTACCCCTGAACTACACCCACCATCGAACTGACGAAAAGAACCATATCGCAGCTGGCTGAAAATGTCAAGAGAACTTTTTACAGGAGAAAAAATAAACACCACAGAAAAAACGGTGCGTTGGCCCTCAGTTTTTTTCTGTTTCGTCCGATATAGAAATGAAGGAGTATACCGTTATGACAAAAGATCTTTCATGCGCATCCGGATTATGTGAAATACTGCGGAATCAAATTTCCGCATTGTCCAATCTGTATGCCTGTCAGAAACGGATGTTTACCGCTGTGCTGGAACGTGATTGGGTAAACATGGAAGCGGTTACGCTTGAAACAGACAGACTTTCAGGTATGTTCGCAGATCTTGAAGAAGCTCGCACAACCTTGATCCGGAGTTTTTTTCCGGATGCTGACGCTTCCCGGGATTTTTACAGTATAAGCTCAACGTTTGAAGAAAAAGAACGCAAATTGGCAAACAGCCTGTTTCGGGAAATGAAACAGCTCCTGCTGCTGTGCCGCACCGAAAACGATGTTTTTACAGTTCATGTACAAAATGCCCGTTCAATTGTGAAGTCTGTTGTTGAAAACTGTCTGCCGGATCGTCCCGGAAAGATCTACGGGCGAAACGGTTCTCCGGTTCATATCCGCATGGATTCTCTGGTTTTGAACCGTTCATTCTGATAAAGCGAGGAAAATGATATGTCGACCTTTTCCGGAATAGAAATGGGAAAACGCAGCCTGTTTGCGCATAATCAGGCAATACAGACCGCAGGTCATAACCTTTCAAATTCGTCTACACCGGGATATTCCCGTCAACGCGTTGAGCTGAAAGCCTTTGATCCCATTTACCGGCCTGATTTATCCCGTGCCGAAACTCCAGGCCAGCTGGGACAGGGCGTAACCGTACAGTCCATCCGGCGTCTCCGTGATGAGTTACTCGATCAGCGTATTGTATCACAGGCGAACGGAGAAGGGTTTTGGGAAACCCGTGATAAATACATACTCATGATGGAACAGGTGTACAATGAACCGGCCGATACATCCATGAGAACACGTATGGATCAATTCTGGGATTCCTGGGAAGAGCTTTCTGTGTATCCCGAATCTCGTGCTGCCCGGCAAGCTGTCTTGACCCGTGGAGAAACATTGGTAGATTCCATTCAGCAGCAGTACCGTGCCCTGCGCGGCATCGGTGACATGCTTAATTCAGATATTCGTACCGTAACCAGCCAGGTAAATGACTTAACCAGACAGGTAGCCGGTTTGAACGAGGAAATTGTCAAAGTAAGAGCAATGGGCGACAATCCCAATGATCTTCTTGATCGCCGGGACCTGCTTGTAGAAGAACTTTCTTCATTGATTAACATAACGACCGATTCCAGGGACCCTGACGAATTCCTGGTACATACAGACGGGAAAATCCTTGTACAGGGGAAAAAACATCGTAGTTTTGGATTGGAACCGAACCTTACAAACGACGGGTACAGCCAGATTGTGTGGCAGGATACCGGAGACCGGGTATTCTTTTCCGGCGGGTCTTTGGGGGCTCTTGTAGGTCTGCGTGACACTGATGTTCGTCAGGAGATACAAAAACTGGATACCATGACCATGAATTTTGTGGATCTGGTCAATGATGTTCATAGACATGCTACCGGAGCAAACGGACGTACCGGGGTAGACTTTTTTACAGAGCATCCCTTCATCAACAATATCAACGGAAATTATGACCGCAGCGGTGATGGTAATCCGGATTCATCATATATCTTCAGAATATCCGGCGCACACCGCCTTGATCCTCGCGAGCAGATAGGTTTGGCAGGTGAAATGACTCTTTCGTCTGCTACCGGCACCGTAACCGTACCCTATTATCCGACCGACATGGTTGCCGATGTTGTGGCCAGAATCAATTCTTCAGGATCGGAAGTGGTTGCCCGCCTCGATCGTGACGGTCGTCTTGTACTGAAAGGAACCCCTTCCGGGAGCATCGATAATCCGGATTTTGTAATCAGGTATATTGCCGACTCCGGACGGTTTCTTGCCGGGTATGCCGGCGTCTTGAATGGAACCGGTGATGCTGCCTCGTTTAACTGGAATCAGGCAGATGCCGTAAACGCTCTTGCCGGTGGAGAACTCGCATGGGCAGTTGCACCCATAGCCCATCCCTCCGGCTGGATGGATATAAATCCGGTTATAAAGAGGGATGTTCAAACAATTGCAGCCGGTTTTGCCGGTGATGATGGTGTTGTACATGCCGGGGATAACCGGGCTGCTGTCGAAATCGCCAGGGTACGCAATACTGCTGTTATGGTCGGAAACACACGTACTTTCGATGAATTTTTTGCCGAGGCTGTAACAGGTATAGCCCTTAAAGGCGAACAGGCTGCCCGTGCTCTGGAAACACAGGTAGCAATCATGAAAGAGCTGCGGGATCTGCGCGATTCTATTTCAGGAGTCAATATAGATGAAGAACTGGCTGATATTATCAAATTTCAGCACGGGTATAATGCCGCAGCAAAATTTATCAGTACTGTCAACGAGATGCTTGATACGGTTATCAACCGTGTCAAGGTGTAGGTTTCAGGAGGGTAGCAGATGAAACGCATCAGCAGCAATATGCAATATAATGATATGCAGTTTTCTCTTCGCCGTCAGGAATCCCGTCTGGCGAAGGTTAACAATCAGCTTTCAACACAGCGGCGGATAGGCACCTTGCGCGACGATCCTCTGGCTGCCGGTCATTCTGTACGGTATCAATCCTATCTGAACAGACTGGAGCGTTTTGAGAAGAATGCGAAGACCGTTAACGATCAGTTTAAAATAGCAGAGGGGTATATGAACCAGTCGTTGCAGATCATGCAGCGGATTCGTGAACTGGCTGTTCAGGGAGCACACGGAGTATACACCCCCGGGGATCTTAAAAATATGGCTCCCGAAGTAGATGAGCTGCTCAAAGAGTTGATCATGACTGCCAATGCAGTCGGTCCGGACGGAGTACGTGTTTTTTCCGGTACAAAAAGTTTTACCGAACCGTTTGAAACGGTCTCGGGTGATGTGGACGGGGCGGGCAGCCGTCTTGTTACAGCGGTTCGCTATAACGGCTCTGTGGATCCACGCGAGATAGAAATTGATGAGCAGAATTTTATACGAAACGACCATGCCGGGAATCGTACATTCTGGGCAGAACAGATGAGCCTTTTTTCCGGGGTCAACTCAGGTGCATATCAGGTGCTGCAGGATACATCCATCGAAATTGACGGTGTTACTGTAGCACTGAGTGCCGGGGATACTGTTCATGCCATAATCGCCAAGATAAATGATTCCGGCGCTGCGGTAAAAGCTGGCCTTGATCCTGTTACAAACGGTCTCAATCTGCAGACAACCGATGCAAGACAGCTGTGGATCAGGGACCTGGGAGACAGCACTGTTCTTTCCGATCTTGGTCTTGTGAGTGCAGGCCAGCGTCCTCCCTATAATCTTGCCCCCTCGGTTCGTGTATCGGGAGGATCAGCATTTGATGCTGTTCTTGCGTTCAGGGATTCGCTGTATGCCGGTAATCAGGAGGCCATAGGCGGCAGGGTTCTTGGCTCTATAGACGGTGCCATAGATAACCTTGCTACACGTCTGGCAGAAAACGGATCACGATATGAACGG
>CAZXJV010000042.1:0-23524 GCA_964641135.1 uncultured Treponema sp.
GTTGCGTAAATAAATTCGGGGTATTTGGAGACTGAACTAATATTGACTATTCCAAGAAGAGATTGCCATCGAAGAATTAAAGGCATCAATTGACATACAGACTCAGATTGTTTATGTGGAACGTCCGGTGTATGTGCCCACGCCTGAACCAGCAGCACGCCGTCCCATTGGCATTGATTCGGTGAGACAATCTACAGAAGAAGGGACAATAAAGCCTTCTGACTATTCCCATGCAGCACGAATTTATGACTATGACCCTGACCAAGTATATGAAGTATATTGCCAAATACTTCGCACGACGGATATACACCTTCAGCCAGGAGAAATAGTGATTGATAGCCCTTTCGTTTCAGATACAGAGCGTTGGATCATCGGTGCAGGTGTGAATCAACAAAATAATCTCGTTGTACAACATATTTATGTTAAACCCAAACAAGCTGGCCTCGACGCTACATTGATCATCAACACAAATATGCGGGTATATCATATTATCTTGAAAAGCTTCAGCAACGTGTATATGCCTATTGTGAAATGGAGATACCATAACTATGGACTTCCTCAGATTTTTGCAAAGGATATAACAAGGGAAATAAAAGTTGCAACCGAAATGGATACAATAGATCCTCGTTTTTTGTCTTTTAACTACAAAATAACCTTCAATGTTTTTAAGAAACCGAGATGGCTGCCCACGCGTATTTATGATGATGGAAAGAAAACGTACATAACCTTCGATGAACAAGTTTTACAAATGGAACTACCCGGTATATTCGAAAATAGAAATGATGTGGTGAATTATCGTGTCCAGGGGAATATTATCGTCATCGATAAGCTCATTGAGCGCGTAACGGTTAAATATAAAGATGAGCGAATTACTATCGAAAAGAAAAAGGGGTAAGTATGAGCCATTATGACGACGAAACAGGATTTGTTCTATCGGATGAGGAAGAAATAGTTCGTGAAGCAGCTCTTGAAGAAGAAAGTGATACTGAAGCCCGTGATTCTGGAGTCACGGACCAGGTACCGGTAAAGATTTCAGTGCCCAGGATAAATAAAAAACTCATTCTTTTAGTAGTTGGCTGCCTTACTTCCCTTGTTGTTTTCGTTTCGATTATTTCTCCATCTGGCGGAGGGAAAAAGAAAAATGCAGGAGACGGAGTTGCGTCGGAACTCACTGTGCCTGACTTCACTGTACAACGACAGCCTTATGAAAAACCTGATGCTAGAGATGAGCCAACCGTACAAGAGGAGATCCCTGTGTATGTGCCACCACCACAACCGGTCTCAAGAACAAATCAACCCACAAATACCGGAGGAAGGGTAGCTCCAGTTGATGAGGGATCACTTATCGCACAGAACTCCGCAATTATTCCCGTGGTTCAAGGGCGTTTACTGGGTCAGGCAACACAAGTGGCGTATAGAGGAAGCGCACAAGGACAAGATCCGATTATGCAAACAATTTCTGGTCTTGGAGCAATTCCCCTTGGACAAGAAGAATACATGGCGAGCCGAATAGGTGCGATTGGAGGGCTCGGAGGTTCAAGTAGTACAGGAGCCGGCGAAGGAATGGGATATCGAGAACAGAATATGCAAAATGAAAAACTAGCATTCTATAGTACTGGTCGAAACGAAGAGGCAACAGGGCAATATATTGGTAACAATACTCTTTGGAATGGTACAATTATTCCTGGAGTTCTCATTACTGGTATTAATACAGACCTTCCGGGAGATGTTCAGGCGAGAGTAACAGAAAATGTATATGATTCGTTGACAGGTAAAAAACTGCTTATTCCACAAGGCTCAATACTCATCGCTTCCTATAATTCATCAGTATCCTTTGCACAAGAACGTGTTCAGATTGCTTGGAATACGTTAATTCGTCCTGATGGATATCAGGTTTCGCTAGGGAACATGAACGGTATTGATGCACAAGGGTATTCCGGGACTAAAGGAAGAGTTGATGAACACCTTTTTCAGTACGTAAAGGCTATGGGTATAATTTCGGCTTTTACTCTTGTGAATGGTGAGTTTGCCGCATCGATGAAAGTTGCCCAGAGCGAAACAGCTCAAAATCTCTTGGTTGCTAACCAGAACGTTATAAATCAACTTGGATCAAAAATCATTGATAGGACGATGAACATCCAGCCAACACTCACAGTTAAAAGTGGTACACGGATTAATATCATGCTTAATAAAAATATTCAACTTCCACCACTTGATCCACCTCCTGTGACATCTGTATATAAACGATAAAGAAAGGCTGGATAGATCAGAAGCGATTTATTTAACACCTTTTATTAAACGTCTACAAATCATTTTGATCAAATCTCTCAGCGTCTTTTATTAAGTAGGGATATAAGGGATTTTTCCTTTATATATACACGCAAAAAGGAGTTCAAAGTATGAGAAACACATTGTTAAGGAGTATCATTGCTATCACAGTGATACTCACCATCGTTGTAAGCTCTTGCAGCTTATTCTTAACGGGTAATGAAGGAACCAACGTTGATATTGAATCAATGACATTTTCTCGCACCTCACTTTCTCTTGGCATTGGAGGCATGGAGTACCTTTCATTATCCATTCGCCCAATGGATGCAAAAAAGAATGCAAAGATTGAATATGCCTACGATAGGACTATCATTTCTGTATCTGGCGATACATCCGGAGCAACTGTTTCTGGTCTAAAAAACGGTAATACTGTGCTTATCGCAAAATCAGGCCGTGCCTCTGCTGCTTGTGTGATCAGTGTAACCGGCGTAGACCCGGTAACTGAAAACGCACCTTATATTTCTACCACTATGCCTATAGTTGAAATGGTGGCGGGGACAACAAAGAAAGTTCTGGTAACGCTCTCAAGAGGATCTTCTGCGGAAATGTCTCGTTTTTCCTGGAGCATCGATAAATCCAGTATTGCTACGGTAGAAGCTTCTGGGCAGAATGGAATTATTACTGCACGAGCAAACGGTGTTGCTCGGATAACTGTTTCTCATCCATCCAGCACCTATCCGTTAGAACTCCTGGTATTTGTAAAACCTGAAAATGAAAAAGCAGTGTATCTCACAACAACACAGAACATTATATCCCTTGCGCACAACGGTGCGGATCGAAAGATATCTGTATCGCTTGTTAATGGCAACAGTGTAGATCAGAATGCCTTTAACTGGGAGATCCTTAATACTGAGGAAAGTAATCCCACAACGATTCACCTTACCGCAAATGGAGCAAATGCTGAGATAAGCCCTCGAACAGACGGTCGGGCAACGGTGCGTGTTACTCATCCTCAAGCTCTGTATCCTCTGGATATTAAGGTACGAGTCGTTACCATAATTGAAAATGTATATATTGATGTCGGAAATGGTAGAGTGACTGTAAATGGCTCAACACCTTCAAGCCTCTCTGTTTCATTAAAGGGTTCAGCTCGCGTTAACGAACTTGATCCATCCCAATTCCAATGGACAATTGATGATTCGAGTATTTGTGATTATGTCGCATATCACAATCAAATAGTCCTTACTGGCAAAAAAAACGGCATTGCAAAGATTACGGTTTCCCATCCGGCAGCCAAATACCCTCGTGAAATAATGGCTTTTGTGGAAAACCAGGAAAAAGGTGCTGTACACTCCGGTGCGTATATTACCACGAGCCAGAATTATATCAGGACTAAACCGGGAATGGCAGAAAGTGAACTTATCGTTACTCTTGTTGGTGGAGAAGCTGGTGATGAAAAAGACTTTCTCTGGTCAGTTGACAAGCCGGATATTATTTCTCTTCGTACTACAAACGGAACGACCGGGATATGGAGTCGTGCTTCCTCTATTATTACTCAGCGTACAAACGGCACAGCCTTTATAGAGCCTTTGAAAGAAGGCACTGCGGTTATCTATATAACACATCCAAAAGCACTCACTCCCACAGAAGTATTGGTACGAGTTTACCCACCATACGCTTCCTTTGAAGCGCCTTTGGTCATACAGGGGCAATCGATTCTTGGACTCGTACGAGGAACATCTCAGATAGTCACAGTCAACCTGCAAGGAACGTCCACTGCAAGTGATGAAGCAGCACTAGGATGGTCGAGCGAAAATACAAACGTCGTCACTGTCGCAGGAGCTGGAAGGGAACAATTAGTTACTGCAACTGGCAACGGACAGACGTTTATTACCATCACGAATCCGAAGGCGGAGAATCCCAAAAAAATACTTTGCTATGTAGCTGAAACCGCTGAGGAATTGGAGGCAATGAAGATTCTCTACACTGAGAAAACGTATTATACCCTTATTGCCGGAAAAACAGACAACCTATATTTGATGACTCGGAACATTCCTCCTGAAGAACAGGCAAATATTCAGTGGATTTCAAGTAATCCCTCTGTGGCTACTGTAGCTCCGAGTGAGAAATATACTGTAGCAACTGTAACGGGTATTGCAAGCGGGACAGCCGTTATTTCTGCATCTCTGGCGGGATTACAGACTGTTCGGTTTACTGTTACAGTATATCCCGTCGGAACAAACCTTGATATATTGCCTCCTTCAATTTTCTTTACCACCGGACAGAATGTTGTACAATTTACAACGCTCAATACGGATAAAACCGTCTCTGTAACGCCGGTAAATCTGCCTCTTTCCAATTACTCTGGAATATCGTGGGTATCAGACAATCCCACTGTGGTATCTGTTATTGCAAATGGTAATATCGCTACTTTTACATCGAAGAGTAAGGGTGAAGCCCTCATTACAGTATCTCATCCCCAAGCTGAGAACATTCTTAAAATAACTGTTCGTATTGGTGATGAGTATATCATCGTGAATCCAAAAGACCCTTTTATCAGTGCGAGTAAGGATGTGGTAGGGCTTATTGCCGGGGCACAAGGTGAACAGATAACCGCGAAGCTTGAAAATGCACCTGCAAGCACTCTCTTTACTTGGGAAATTGATAACCCTACCATCGCAACCATAAGCCCGCTTGGTGATAAGTGTTTTATTATTCCGAAATCCCCAGGTCAGGCGCGGCTGGTAATACGCCACGCAGATTCAACATACGACAAGAACGTTTTAGTCCTGGTAGGTAATACACAAGCCGATATTGATGGGCTTGCGTATCTTACCACGACGCAAAATGTTGTCAGAATGGTAACTGGTACGCAGCAAACAGTAACCGTTCGTCTTTCTGGTACTCCGGACACCGGTTCATCGAGCTATTCTTGGATATCTGATAATCCCGCTGTTTTGCGCATTGTTGACAATGGTGCTAACGCGGTTTTTAGTGGTATTGGTCCAGGTGTTGCACGCGTTACGGTAACCCATGCCTCCTGTCTATATCCCCTTGATATAACGGTTATTGTTTCAAACACTGCAATTGATGCAGCTTCTAGCCCGTATATTACCTCAAATCAAAATATTCTCACTGTTACCAAAGGAGGTGCTTCAAAATCACTTTCTGTGACACTTGCAGGTGGTAATGATTCTGACAACCAACATTTTGTGTGGACAGTAGATCGCGGGGATATTATTCAGCTTATATCAAATGCACAAAGCGCATTAGTAAAGGGTATAGCCTCCGGAGAATGCCGTATTAGTGTACGTCATCCAAAGGCAGTTTATCCTTTCACCTTGGTTGTAGTAGTTGAAGAGCCCGCGCCTTCTTCCAGTTTGTATATCAATCCCTCTTTGCCCATTATTTCAATGAAACCTGCTGATGCAGCACAAACTGTAACAGCGACCCTTGTTGGTGGTACTGTAGAGGATAAATTTGGTTTTATGTGGAGTGCCGATAACTACAATGTTATCGATCTTACATACTCGGCAAACACAGCAATTATAACGCCACGACAGGAAGGAAAGGCTGAGATTACTATCTCTCACCCCAAATCACCTTATGATGCAAAGATAATTGTCCGGGTCACCGAATACTCACAGTTTGCTTTTGCTCAATCCTCGATGACCATCGCAGAGGGAACTACACAGTTTGTAGCTATGCAGGTTCCCGCGATTGAAGGTGAATATTCAGGTCGCGTTACCTATGCTACGGATAACGATAAAATAGTTACAATAACTGGGACAAATAAAGTTGCACAAGTTACTGCTCTTGCAACAGGTACGGCGATTGTTACTGCTACAAGTCCATCTGGTGCGAAAAGCGACTTGATGATATATGTAAAAAAAGCCGCTGAAATGACAGCACCATATATTACGTCTCCGACAAATGTGCTTTCAATGAAAATTACTGATAATCAACGATCAGTGAGTGCTTCAATTGTCGGTGCGGGAATTACCACCCCAGATCAGTACAATCTCCAATGGAGCGTTACTGACCCTTCAATAGCAAGTTTGATTGGAACTTCTGGGCCAAACATTATTGTCAAGGCGCTCAAAGCTGGGGAAACTTCAATTAGGATAACTCACCCCAAAACTACAACAATTTTCACAATACACGTACAGGTGGATGGTGCGAACGCAGGAATCTCACTGAATAAAAGTTATATTACAACGGAAACCGGAAAAACTGCGGAACTGACAGCAACCATTGATCTTGGTACAAGTGAAGATTATAAAAATATCACCTGGAGCGCGGACAAGGTCGGCGGATCAGATATTGTATCAATACTAGGAAGTGGTAAAACAGTTGCTCTTTATGCAATTACGCCTGGGCAAACAACAGTAACAGCCGAATTCAACGGAAAAACGGCAAAATGTGAAGTGTTGGTTAAAGCCTCGCGGCAGTTTAGTTTTGATACTCAAACAATGAGGATACAACCTGGACAAACAAAAACGTTCAAGTATATCCTGGTGCCAGAAGATGCGGTGATCAATTGGATGACAAATTCAAACGATTTTGTTACCTACTCCGTTGATACAAGCTCAAAAACCGTCACAATAACTGGTATGACCGAAGGGGTTACCAAATTATCTGGAACGGCGAACAGCATGGCTGCAAGTATTAATATTACTTGTGCATGGGATTATAAGCTCACCCTTAATAAGTCTTTAATAAAATCGGAACCGCGATTCGATCCTACAAATCCTATGTTATACACTATAGGATATGAGGTGAATCCTCCGGACGCACGTATAGATTTGCTCATTGATAACGATATTGCAACATACACTATCGATATCGTTAAACGGGAAATTTACCTTCGTCCAACAAAGGAAGGAACAGCAACGTTCTCCGTAACCGCAACGAATCCCTACAATAACTATAAATTTGGAACGC
The DNA here is from genome assembly GCA_964641135.1 of uncultured Treponema sp. GTDB lineage: Bacteria > Spirochaetota > Spirochaetia > Treponematales > Treponemataceae > Teretinema. Next base: position 7,213 of record CAZXJV010000042.1, read on the forward strand.
AAACCTGTAGTCTTAATTTTAGTTATAATCGTCTAACCGTAATTCCTTCCGTTGTATCAAAACAAGGTACGTATTCACGATATGATGCCGAAAGTGGAATTTTGGTATTGGGTGATGGGGAGAATGTGACGCTTAAGCTTACCGTTGCTGAAGAAAATGCAAATTATGTACTAAATAACATACAGTATGTGAGTGCATCTTCTACACCGTTACCAGTAGCTCTAAGTCAGCCCTCTTCTGGATTCTGGAATGTTGCACATGCTGTTGATTATATAGAGCAAGAATACCTTGTCACTCATGACACGTATTATACATTCAATGGAAGCAGAGTAGTATTGAATTGGGAGAAAGTTAGTTATAACGATGGATACACCCACGCAGCATTTATTGGTACTCATGCAGGAAACAAGCTATACCTGCATATGACCAAAGGGTTACAGCCTCGGTTAGTCATTCCTCTATACAAGGGTTTTGAGGATTATTCAACACCTTCTTTTGTGTTCCGGAAAGTTTCTCTACCTACTCCTGTCAGAGTTAGTGAAAGCACCTTTAAGGCAAATAAAGATTATTATATACCCCGACTCCTGTATAACTATGTATCTCGTCAGGGTGCATGGGAAGGGTTCCCACCAAAATGGAGAGATGATGAGTGGACTACGGGATTATCTGTTGAATATTTTATAAATGACGCTCAACGGGTAAACTCCATCGACACATCAGTGGTCAGTACTGTAATTGCAGGGTATATCAATGGAATGATTGTACGTTCAACAGGAAATCAGGCTTTTCAGATTCCTGTTGTTGTTGAAACGAGACGTTGTGCAAAGTAAGTAATTAAACGTAAAAAAAGCCGTCCATCTGGACGGCTTTTTTTATTGCTTGATATCTCTGAGATGTTACTATAGTTTGGACATTAAAAAGAAGAGGCGTATTTATTTTTTTGTAAATGTACGAATAATCGGATACATCAGATTCCCATCACTGTCCTTTGTAGGACACTCATAAGAGTTGCTGTTTTTTTCCACGAGTATCGATCCAGTAAGTTCAAATATACCAGGATCTGGTAAACTTTCCGTATCAATCGTTTCGTTTTTAAAAGTTCCTGAAACATACGTCAACGTAAGAATACTTTCTTCAAAGACGTATATTCCGCTATAAGAAGCTGTAACTAGGAGCTATCAACGTATAGACCTTTGCGTCCCTCGATAAAGCTGCCATCATTTTTTATAACAAGGGTGTATGTAACAGTATCCAAAGCAACAGGAAAAACGACTGGATCTGTGTAACCAGAAGTATATTCATGTACAGCCTCCCAGATGCCAACAAATTGATTAGCAGGTTTTTCTGTACCTGGATTGCTGAGAGTGCTGTTGGTGCTGGTGTCACAATTTGTAAGAGATGCCAATGTTGCAGTAAAAAGAATAAGTGTAAGATAAAGAATTTTCATTTTTCATGGCTCCTTTATTACGCATTTCAGTATTTATATAACCGCTTTCGGTAAGATATAATTTCACAATATTATCATATATATCCGAATAAGAAAAGTATAGCAATCCTTAGTTGGAAAATCAACGTTTTCTAAATACAAGTATGATGGGAAATTTTAATTCATTGTTTTCATCACGCTCAGGAGATTCAGCATAGTATGCCTCTTTGCTGACAAGATTTTTCCCTTGTTTGATAAAGGTTTCTGGTTCTGGAAGCTGTTCATGTGGAATCGCAACTCCATCAACAATTCCTTCAGTAAAATGGAGAACTATTTCTTCATCAGAAAATGTGTATGAACCTGAATATGACCCCATTACTACCGTATCATCGACATACATTACTGCAACTTCTTGTTGAAAAGTCTCATCTTTTTTTATGGTCATTGTATGCCGCACTAATTTTATAGCGACCGGGAAAAAAATAGGATGGTTATATCCAGATTTATAGACATACACACTTTCCCACATTCCTGTATAGGAACTGAAATCTGTAGGCGGCGTTCCTACCGAGGTGGTACTTGAGTTTGAGCAACCTGTGGATGAAATTATTAGCAACGCAATTACTAATAAAACCATGTAAAAACGACGGGTCAAGAGAATGATTTCCTTCATAGTTGAAGCTCCTTATCAATATTCTTATGTTGTTGTGCCAAGCTAATTGTTTTAACTTTCATTGGGGGGATACCCTCAATATCTTTTGCGTTATAGAAAAAACGAGACTTTCCATTATTCGAGATGATGAGTGGTTCTTTCACTGTGTCTTTTAGAGAAAGACCCGCTTTAAGAATATCAGTCAGTTCTAAGAAACGCGGATCTTGAGACTGACGACTTTCCATCACATAGTTTGCTTTTTTAGCAGAGAGGCCAACAAACTTTTCGCCTGTTACCGGGTTATAAGGTTCATATCTTGATTTTATTTCAAATGCTTTTTGTCGAATGCGTTCTGATTCACGCGCTTTCTCCCCAATCTCCCTCATGGTATTCTGACATATTATGCTTGCCCTATTACCAATTTCAAAGATTTTTGTAAACTTCTTTTCCTCACAAGCCTGTTTAAGCTCTTCTTCAAAACTTTTCTTGAATGCAATCATTGTAGACTTCGTAGTTTCAAATCGTGCACCAAGTGATGTCGCAGCAAGATAGTGTCCCAAGAACTTTTCTGGTACTGATTCTTCACATTCTACCACCATACTGGTATTTATCTTATGTTCAGGAACCTTCGGAAGTTTTTCTCTATGGTATACTGCCGATATTGGATAATATCGATACACATTTTGATGTTGTGTTGCGACATCAAACGTCGTAAGATTAATACCGGGTGATCCCTTTTTTATACCCGCCCCGTGTCGTTTTGCTTGTTCATAAGTAATAAGCTCGTGTTCTTTAGTTCCAATTTCCTTGATCATTATCTGTGCAAGTATTTGATTCATTCCCTTAAATGCTCGCCCGGTTACTCCTGATCGAATTACTTGTGGTGTAAGATTTATTCTTGACTTCTCATTTGGTTGCCCTAGAAACGGAGCGGAACTTGTCTTTAGTGTGTCAAGAAGTCTTTCTGTGTTAATTTCGTTATACGATTTTCTGGGTACTTCTACATTTTCTTTGTCTTTAATTTGTTGATGGTTTATCAAACCTTTTTGTGTTTCAAAGAATTTATTTCTTTCCGCAAGTGCTTTATAGAATAGATGCTGTCCTTCATATGTACCATTGAGATTGAAGTGTTCTTTGGCTAGAAAACTATCAATCCCATGAATAGACGAAAGAGGTGTTCCCTGTTCATGGTCTTTATCAGAAACAAACGCTGCATATAAAACGTCATCTGCTGATAACACATACTGTTTCCGGTAAACAAGGCCTGATTCATCATTTTCTTCTGGTCCAATCATTACAGAGGTAATGTCCTGTAATGATTTTCCATCGGCAAAAAGCGGCTCTGTAGGATCGATACCGATACTTTTATAAAAGATCCGTCTATCATGCTCACTGGTGAGTACAAAAGGCTGCAATTCTTCTTCCCTTTCTTTTTTTTCTTCTTCCATGATTCTACCTCCATTTTCTCCTGTATACATTTGTTCTGATTCTTGCACAAAATAACTACTGACAACCTCAGACTTGAGTATTGCTTTGTTTGTAGGCTCTGAACCTTGTTTAAGGTCATATCTCGATTCTGTTTCCAGAACAAAATCCCCGTTGACAATTTCTGATTTTAAATCTATATTTATAGAAAGAGATGCATTTATGTTGCTCATACGCAATTGACGCGAAGGCAACATGAATGCATTTTCTTTATCTAGATCATTTATATACAGAAGTTGTCCACCATCAATCCAAAATTCTATATCCCGTGTTGGCTTACCGTATACTGAAGTAACAAGGTTTGCCTCTATTGATTGCTTATCATTTTTCAGTGAAATTATTATTGGTTCGTTTTTAACATCAACTACATCATATACAGCGATTAATGATATCAAGTCTTTAGATCGAAATACTGCTCTGGGATCTGCAATTTGAGAAAAAACAGATAATAAGTTTTCTTTAGTAATGCTATTATTGTGTCCATGTCGTTCGCTTATCGGGAGAATAATACTTCGTGCGATTTTGTCCAGGTAAATTTCAATATGCTTGTTAGGAAGTCCATATTGTGTAAAAATGAACGGAGTTTGTTCAGTAATTACAATACGTTCGTTAGGTTTCCCAATATCTGCTTTTGAGATGCTGACAAGAGCTGACGATAGACCGGGGGCGCTAATTGTTTGAAAAAGTTCATCCCCTTGTTCTGAGTCGCCATATTCCTCTTGAGAATTTGATGCCACAGATTTATCAGAATTCACTATTTCACTGATTTGGATTTCGGTACTGAATGTCGATTCAACGTGCGTACGAGCAACTACTTCCTCTCGAGTCATGCGCTGATAAAAACTTGCTCCATGTTGGCCAATGATATCGTGAGCCGTATCACTTCCGATACAAACATCCATGAAGCACCCTTTTATCATGTGTTCAATAATAGCTTCTTTAAGTTCAAGATCATCTGACATCTCACTTGAAATGATTGGGAAAGCCCATACAGATCCGGATTGAACACCGACTGCCTGGAATTGACGTAAAACGTTCTCTGATAGGGTGTTTTTTAGCCAGTCTTTTGAATAATACCTGATTCCGCTTATACGTGCAGTAGCATTTGTAAATAGTATTGGTACCCAATCTGTACTATTCCATCTATCACTTTCATTTATCTGTGTTGCTATATTACGTAAAACCAAGGGAGTATTGATTATTTCTTGCGTAAAATCTGGTAGACGAGTCTTCATCAATGGGTCATTAGCCATTGTATTAACTCGAATTGTATTCCATGTATTGGTTTCGTATAGTCCAAAACTATTATGGTCAAGTATAATATGTCCAAGTAAAAGTGTTTTACCCTCTGCATCAATTAATTTTGATTCAAGTTCTTTGGTAATAAATTCATCTTCAATCGATTGTTCTACATTTCCTGATGGGTGATTATGGACCAAAACAATTTTCGTATTGGTGTTTTGTGCATAATCTATAAGTTGTTGCCCGAGATTTGTAAATAAAGGTGTTAATAGCACCCGTGATGGCAGACGACTTGAAATTGCTAATTGGTCATTGATTACTCCGTCCGGTGAGATAAAAAGAAGACGGAATGTTTCAAACCGTTTGTCTCGATATATATGCAATGCCTGGTGAAGCTGTTCCCATCCTTCGCGGGTAATAGTACCATCTTTGCCGGTGGCAACCTGGGCCCCTCTGATATCAAATACACCATGCTTCTTGAAATCCCTGAAAACCTTCCATAAACCACTTTTGCTTCCCTTAATGACGCTGGAGGTAAATTTTCGAAGCGCTGCTTCTCCTTCTCGAATATGCTCTCTTGTTAGGGCTGGATCGTTTTCTGCAATTTCTGTTGAAGATCTATTGCTCTCTCGTTCATGTGCGGCATACCTGTTTGCCTGCTCAAATAATTCTAATTGGTTATATGTACCAATCAAATTCTTTTTTTCATCTTTATTATCATTATCAATACTTTTTTCGAGATCCATTAAGTTTAATGTGAGATGCTTTCCGTTGTTATCTATTTCGAGTAAACGCGTATTCAAACTCTTTTCTTGTTCATAGTATTCGGTGAGTTTTACGCTTTCAGGATTAAAATCATAACGCACCGAGTTATATGTTGAAAAGAGATCTTTTTTCTTTTTTTCTAGATCACTTACAGATCTTGATTCGTCTGTTGATTCAGAATGTAACAATTGTTGTCTATCAATTGCCTCAATTTCTGAACTTATTCTTCTAAGCTCTTGATCTATAAGTTTCTTTTTTTCTTCATTGATTTTTTCTGAAATATTTCTCACTTCTTTGTCAAGTTTGTTTTTTTCTACCGCAAGTTCATATATTTCTTTTTGGATATCACGAATTCTTGTTTCATTTGTAATAACAGATTCATTATTAATAAGGGTTTCAGGATTAGTATCAGCTGAGGTCATGATAGTATCTTTTGTTACAAATCGATCTTTATAATGTTCAAGCAATAAATCAATACGCGGCTCAATATTTTTACAGAATGTTATGTAATCAACCATTCCTGGTTTATCAATTATCGCATTTGCTTTGTTTATAAAATCTTGAGAATCTTCTTTTCTTGTTTCTTGCTCTCGTAAAAACTGAATATGTGCATATTCTTCAATAGCACGAGCAAAACATTCACATGTACGACTCCAATAAGCACCTTTTACCTCTTTCATTTCGTTCCGGAATGTAACAGCAATGTGATTTTCTGTTGTACCAGGAATATCGGATGAATGCCATGCGTTATATTCCTTGCCGGATAAATGATCCATAAAGTGAGCATATTCATGGATTGCTGTTAGACTCGCCTCATCATTACCGTTTGCAAAAGAGACACCGATTGCGCGATAATACGGTGTAAATATTCCATCATATTTTGAGGCGTGCATTTTAGTATTTCCTGCATGGCTTACTTTTAATCCCCAGGTACGTGATGCTTCTGATACATCACCAAATACTGAGTGCACTCGATCAAGGACTAATGATAAATCTTCAATGTCCTTATCTGTTATATCTTCTCCGTTCTGTCTTTTAATACGAATACCGAATCTTTGCAGCAGAGCATCATCAAGATTTGTATCTCCATACGATGTTTCTCTACCTTTTGTCCAGGTCGATTCCCAGTCGGCCTTTTGTAGTTCCATATCTAATATTTTTTGATTGATATCATCGAGGCACTCTCTGTGCATTTTAAATATATCGTTACGACTTATCTTATTTCCGAGTGCCTTGTGCATATCTTGAATGAAATAAAAGGACTCTATTCCCATTCGATTACTTTTTGTGCTTTTCAGAGACACGCGAGATGGCTTATGTTCTTTATGCATGTACTTCATGGTATATGTATCTGATATTTTGTATACATCAATTATTCCTGGTATTCGAGGAATGCTTTTTTCTCTTATAACCTTATATTCGCTGAGCCCTGATTCTAAGGCTTTTTTTCGAGCTTCTTCATTTCGCTTTGATATTGCTGCAAATGCTGCTCGGTCAAATTCTAAATGATAATTAATTAGAGCGGCATAGACATCAAGTGAAACTTTGTAAATACATGAGTTGTGAAGATTTCCGTTTTCATCCCGACGAGGCTCATCAGTTTCTTTCAGTAAATAGACATTATCAGATATTTTATAGACAGGAACATCATAGTGACTGTCTCTACGTATATGTACAGGAGGTAGAAATGATGGGTATTCTTCGCTTAAGACTGATTTTCGATTCGCAAGATATATTTTATCTGGTGAAACCCCGGTGTAATCAATGAAACCATCAGCATCGACTGAAGGAGTATATATATATGTACCGTTCGAGGATTCTTTAAATTCAGCATCAAGCATTTGACTATTCTCCATCAGATTTATTCAAGGTTAAGGGTGGATAATAAAAAGAATTAGCTCCAAATGAAGCTAATTCTTTTAAGGAATGCGCATTCTTATAAAGAAAGTCCTTGCTGTTTTTCTTGCTGCCTGGTGCGACTTACTGTTCTTACCTTATCGTTTTCAAGGTTCATTCCCCTGGATATAAATCGATCCTTTGCAACTTCGGCATGATATAGTGTGGTCAGAAGCGTAGCGCCATGAGTTTTAATCGAAGCGTCCTTCATGGCAAGCGCCGGAGCTTGAGGAATAAAATTTCCTTTAAATTCTTGTGTCATGCGATAGCGTGAAAGCTCTTGAGCGATAATCCGTGCTTTTTCATCCGTTATTTTTTGTTCAGCAACTACACTCACTTTGTCAAGAATTTCTGGGAAGCGATTTGTTTTGGTGTTTTCCACTACAGTTCTGATTTTCTCTTGAACCAATGCACGATCAAGCGTCATTGTAGATTCTTTCAGTAATGAATACTCTTTAAGTTGCTCAATATTGTACATGTAATAATATTTTTGTTTTGGATGCTTTTCGTCGAAGGCTTTTCCAGTAGAAGGATGCACGTCTGTTGCATGGGCATACCGATTAACATATGCAATAGGAGTTGGTTCCATTCCAGGACGAACTCGTAATTTTAAATTATTAACTTCGTTTTCTGATAACCATCGAGCTTCTTTAAAGCCATGTTCAGCGGCACTCATTTCAAGCATAAGTGCATTAACGCCTTTAAATATTACTCCTGATGAGGGGTTATACGCTATGTCACGTTCAATTTTTCCTTCTTTAAGCCAAGGAGCTTTCCCTGTTAAAGTTAGATTTTGATAAGTACGTTCAAATTTTTTATAAAATTGTTCGTCAGTGATCTGCCGTTCTCTGATACTCATAGACACCTCTCGATGAGGAAATCAACCAATCCTTACGAATAATACTTCGCAAGAAAAAATGAGTGATTGATCCTGTCGTTGAGTTCAGCTTGTTTTAAGTATAGCACCCGTGTATATTCGCGTCAATAATGCGTGATGGTTGCTATCTTGCGTAATTATTTTTAAGCGTTATATTCTAAATTATGAATGATAAAATTCTGAATGTAGAAATATTAACTACTCCCCAATTTTATACTTTGTATGCAGATGGCCGTTCTGAAACGATGGTTAAAACTCCCAACGGTGTGCAGCTTTTATATCCTCCTGATGCTGTAATTTTTCTATACTACACTTTCCCTGCTCATCGAAGAGTGTATTGTATTCGGAATTCTGAATTTGGAAAAAGCTTATTACCTGGATTGTCTGCTCCAGTGTCCATACTTTTCAAGCAATATGCATCTCGAGTTGATAAAACAAAAAAAGCCGTATCATATCTCCGTGAGCACTATCCACATTTTGCTTACGCAATGCCAGATGGCTTCTACACACGTCTTGCCATACTTTTACTCGAAAAGGGTAAGATATCATATGCATCTATTGAGTCATTATTTTTAAGGAGTATTCCCCATGGATGTATTGCTCACGCCTGATGTTATATCTCATCTGGGTATTTCTAGTTCGACTATACACAGTGAGAACACGATATTACCCTCAGTTGTTTTTGCGTTTTCAAAAACACACATCTCTTTTATTTCTAATGTAAAACCAAGACCGTTCATAAGCCCTACTGTTGTAGAAATAAGAACACGACTGAATACGTTCTCCCTTCCGATAATGTATGAATCGTTGATGCAAACAACAACCAAACATTGGATTATTACTTTTGCATATTCACCTGAAAATATTATTTCCCCGTTACGTGAGACATGGGAGACCCTTCTTGATATTTCTCAGGTTCAACAACAGCGTGCTGATGTACGTATTGCTGCAACCATACAAAATCTATCCGCTCTTCGTATAAATTCCATGGCTAATGAAGTTTGGTTTCACGGAACAAAAATATCCTGTTCCATTCAAAACATATCGTTTTCTGGAGTTCGTATTTTATGCATTGAAAACGAGCTCATAGAAGGAGATGATAAATTAGTACTCAAGATTCAATTTACTGAACCAAGTGAGATTGCTTCCATACGTGGAACCGTTTTACGAAAACAGACACTCGAAATAGCTGGAACCTTGTGTATGGATTTGGCTGTCCGTTTTCTCAATCCTATCGATTTTGTTTTTCGCTCACGCCTTGCAGATTATTTTCAAAAACAATCAGAGTGTAATTAGCTTCACATGAAGCTAATTAACTGAGACTCTTAAAGCCCTGACCCTTACGGATCAGGGCTTTTTTTCTTTAAATTCTTCTCCAATACTGGATTTATAATGGTTTTTAATCATGTAATACAAAAAAGTCTATATAATACAAGGAAATAAACAATACCTGTAGTACAAAGAACTGAATGTATTACAAAAAAACCTATACCCAGTAAAGAAATAGACCGCATTGTATTACACCCTTTATCTTGCCCTGTATGCGGGCCAGAGGATATCATTGAAGAACTCTCATCTTCCCTTTCTGAAAGAATTAGCTTCATGTGAAGCTAATTGAATACTGTGTTGAAATATTACGCGTTTGCTTAATTAGCTTCATATGAAGCTATTTGTTTGCCCCTCGTCGTCAGATCGTTGCTTTGTTATTACGATACTATCCACATGAGGGAGGCCATTAAAGAGCCGGACGATTGTGGATAGTATCGTACGCTTTATTATCGATGAATAAGAATGGAAAAGCAGCAGGGCAACAGGTGTTGTAAACACCTGTTGTTGTAGATACGCTAATTATAAATTTTTCAAGGTTTCAAGCAGATCGGTCTTATCGATGGCTCCATCCATAGGGTCCTTGTCGAAGACGCAGAAGTAACGCCACTTTCGACCACCAATAGACTCACCTGAAACTTCTTGCCATCTTCTGCCAAGTTCAATCTTCTTTTCGGTGTCCGAGTTATCTCGATCACCACCCTTGGCTTCAACGAGGATGACATTAGCGTTCTGGGTAATAATTATAAAATCTGGGTAGTGATTCCCCCACCATCCGTTGATGTGGTAGTCTCGCCGTTCAATGATACGATGCCAGCAGAGAATATTTGAGAGGTTTGCTATATCATTGATGACACCAAACTCAAGTTCGTTCATACTGTTTTCTTCAACGTATAGGCACTTGATGATACCCTTTCGACTGTCAGTGACTTCGATGGTGGTCGGAAAAGCCCATTCTGCTCGGCAGATGATTTTACCTGAACTGATTCCTTTCACGAAAGTCTTATGGGCGTAGTCGGCAGCGAGGGAGTTGATCTTATTCTTGATCTTACTTGCAAACCGCCAAGGATCACGAGCCATCTGGGTATGCATATTTGAATCTAGCCCTTCAAGAACTCGAATGACGTATTGGGCACTATCCTTTGAGGGAAGCCATTTCACTGAGGATAACTGACTGGTAATTCTAGCGGCAAGCTCTCGAATCTGATCCGGTGTGCTGAGGTGCGAGAGGAACGAAGTGAATAATTCCATAGATCGCTGATCCAACTTTTTAAGCTTTACTTCATGTTCGCGTGTAGAATCATCAATGTCAATCTGGTACATATCAGGGGGTATAGCATCGAAGGTAATCTGCGTATCCTGTTGAGACAGCTTGAAACCGTCCATAAGCATCTGGAAATCAACTTTCTGGTAATTTTCATCGAAATCACTTTTTCCTGCGAAAAGTGTTGGAATTTCAACTTTCATATAAAACTGTGGCAGCTTGATAAGTTTAACAGTGTCAACGTACTCAGGTACCATCTGTTTCATGGTGTTCTCCCCCCATATGCTTTCTGGAAAAGCGGTATCGGTTTTCTTCGCGGTCTCATTTACCTGCTGCTCAATTCGCATTGCAAGGTCTTGCCATGCAGGAATGGTCGGAATAGAGTTTGAAGATTTAGAAAGTTGTGCATTGATTTTTGAGCAGTCGATTTGGTCAATATCTTCTGCTTTAGTGACTCCGTTTGACGGGATGAACGCTAGATCTTGGGGTTTTGGGTAAATAACTGGTAGAACATCTTCACCGGGAAATTCGACAGCTCGGAAGTCAGAACGCGAGTACCCTGATAGTTGAAGAGCCCCCACGATACGCTCGACGGTTTGCAGAAAAGTAGCTGAGGAAGTTATAACATAGGAAAGGTTTAATAGGCTGTTCTTAAATCGCCTCTGGTGCGGCTGTCGAAGAATGCGACCAACGATCTGCTCGACATCGATCTGACTTGATTTGTTGGCGATTGTCGCCAAGATGTAGGCGAAAGGGCAGTCCCAACCTTCCTTCAATGCGTTGACAGTGATGATGTATCGAATAGAACAAGTTTCAGAAAGGAGATCAACATTTTTAAGGGTGTTGATATTTGCAGTTTTGACAGCAATTTCATTCTCTGGAATTTGGCAATCGAGTAGTTTTTGCTTAAGCTTATTAAAAGTCTGAGTTTCGGCATCTTTCGATGCTGGTTGTGCTTGAAAAAGGACGATGGGTCGTACGTAGGGAGCACCGTCTTCCAGTTCTTTTTTGGCCACAATCTCAAGATTGTTTCGAAGCGTGATGGCATTAAGGATTACTTCGGTCTGATCTGTGTTATTATAAACAAAAGTCGGCAGCTTAACCATATTCTCCTTTTTGAGTGCCAACGAGTCTACGATACTGATAAGGTTGCTGCGCTCCCTGGGTGTTGCGGTCAACTCAAGCACGAAGATGGGATTTAGATTCTTGAGCATATCAACACTTAAGTCTGAGTTAGCGTTGTGGGCCTCATCGATTATTACGACCGGACGAAGGAGATTCAAAACGTTTGCCAATGAGGTCTCATCAGCGTTATCGATGGGTGTTCCTGCGGGCAACGAGCTTGCGATTTCTGCTAAGGCACTGTTCTCGCGGTAAACGCGTCTGTCCTCCTTTCGGTTTGAGCGAAAGCTGTCATAACTAAGGACTAGAATATTCAAGGTCGACTCGGTTGCTGATTGAGCAAAAGAAGTCCCATTTAGAAGTTGCTCCTTGTCGTAAACATCAACCCGGTTTTGAAAGAGCTGGTTCATTTTGAGCCGGTACTCATGGGATGTGTTTCTAAAATTTTTGATTGTTTGATCTAAAATCGTAGCTGAAGGAACCAACCAAACGACCACCTTGTGCTGATCCATGGGAATAGTTCCAAAGATAGAAGCGATAGCATTGATACCAAGGAATGTTTTTCCTCCAGCGGTAGGTACTTTCATGCAGACCATTGGAGTTTCACCAAGTACGGCATTCCAGGGCCGCGGTGGATGAATTGATTTTCTATCCCAGAGATTCTTGTAGGCGATGTCAGCCCGTCCGCAGGTTGAAAAAAAATCGAGGTAGGTGTTCAAGTCTGCTATGACCTTGGATTGGTATTGTTTAAGTTCCATGGGTTAAATCCTTGTGAGTTGATTTGGTATTTTCTTGAATGTGATGTTGTTCTTTAACAAAAACTCCTCCGACAGAGAACAAGACTCACCGTAGATGACGTACCCGTCCAGATTCTTGGTAATCATGGTCAGCATGCTATAGGTAAGGGGAATAGGCCCGGAGTCATTCATCAGTAAATAGTAACCGATGCCTTGGAAACATCCGAGGTATTCTGGCTGAGAATGGGTTGTGTAAGGGGCTTTGGTCTCAACATACCAGGTGTACTCTCGTAATTTTGATAGGTCGACAGTACTGCACAGGTTTCCTCTCTCGTCGAAAAGGGGTTCGCTGAGTTCATAGAAGTTGAATCCTCCTCCTAAACCTGCAACGCCCTTGTCCCCCTCGCCGTAACCCTTAATGACACGACGAACTCGTTCTGCGGTAATAGAGTCTGCGTATTCTTCCATCTCAATTAAAATGAACTTACGGTTTCCCCCATCTTCTTGATTAAGTTTGAGGACTGCATGAGCTGTTGTTCCGGACCCCGCGAATGAATCGAGAACGATGGAGTCGGGATCGGATGCTATTTGTAAAATGCGTTGAATTAAACGTGTTGGCTTTGGAGTTTGAAATTGTAATTTGTTCGATAAAATTTTTTGTAATTCTTTTGTAGCTTCTTGATTATGTCCAACTTCTTCATTTGTCCACCATGTCCAGACATTTGCCCCTTCATTTTCTGATAAAAACTTTTTCTGCCGTGGACGGGCTTTACCATCAACACCAAACCAAATACGATTATCTGCAACTAGCTCTAAAAAAGTTTTTTGTGCAAGAGCCCAACATCTATTATGTGGTGGTGGGATTTCTTTTCCACTTGGTGTCTTTATAATATAGAATTGTTCACTTGTTGCATGCCCTATTTGTCCGGTAATATCAACCGAGGCCCAAGGGCCTCTAGGATCATTATCTGGATTTTTATAGTCTTTCATTCGACTATCTTTTAAATTTAGTTTATGTAGTGTTTCTTTCGCATAAATGAGGTTCTTGGAATAAACTAAAATAAAATCATGAGCAGGACCTATATTTAGACGCGCATCGGGTGATGTTCTCTTTTGCCATATTATGTTAGCAATAAAATTGCTTTTACCAAATATTTCATCACAAAGAAGCTTCAGGTTCGCTTGTTCTTCATCATCAATACTGATAAAAATTATACCATCCTCTCTTAGCAGTTTCTGTAATAGCTTCAATCTGGGATACATCATACACAGCCATTTATCGTGACGTGAAAGATCTTCTCCCTCTTTACCAACGACTTCACCAAGCCATTTTTTGATTTTTGGGTGACTTACGTTATCATTATATACCCACCCTTCGTTACCAGTATTATAAGGTGGATCAATATATATGAGTTTTACCTTTTCTTCATACTGAGGTAGTAGTGCTTTTAATGCTTCAAGGTTGTCCCCGTGGATTATCATATTTCCATTGGCTAATTCTTCATCACCGAAAGTTTCTTTCTTAACAAGTGGACGATACTTCACATCGTTGTGATGGTGAATGACCTTTTCTTTTCCAATCCAGTGAAGGTGTGGCAATTGGTTCTCCTCATTTAAGTATCAGTTTGAAGCAGTTATACTGCGCTGCTTATAATAAACCATGCATTTTTTCACCATATTTTATTAGTAGACTATTCAAGAAAGAAGGTTCAACATCCTTAATAAATGAAATATAGCCTTTGATATATTTTACTGTTTTATCATCACTTTTTTGTAAGGTATAATTATGAATTAATGAACGAAAATATCGTTTCTTGATATTTGGAATGACTACATTTCCTTCTGGTGTAACTGATAAGCCCGTAATGATTCTTTTTCCCTTTCGTGAACAAAAGCATGTTTTCTTTTCATTTAATCTTTGTGTCGGATACTTTTTTTTTAGCACATCACTAACATACTCCAGGCATTTTTTTGAGGCAGCAATATTGTCAGATGATATCCAGATATCATCGGCATATCGAGTATATACACCGTTTATATCAGATTCATGCGTAAATGATTCCATTAGTTCATCAAATTGCAACATAAAGATATTACTGATTATTGGAGATGAAGGGGAACCGATTGATAAAAAAGTATTACCTCTGAATGATATAAAAGCAATATTATTAAAGTAGTTTTTTTCTTCTACAGTTAAGCTCATTAATTGATCAATGCTTTGTGCCTTTTCCCAAAAATCAACAGGCGTGATAGATGGGAAAAAATCCTTAAAGTCAAGATGAATTGAATACTTAAACGGCGCATGTTTTATTGCATTGAGCTTTATAGGGTTTACGTTCTGCTCGGGACTTTTGGATTTATATGCTATTGCTGATTTATGCACAACAATTTTTGATAGATATAAATCTATTAATGCATATTGTAACATTTTCGTTGTTTTTGAAGGATGAAATATTTGACGATTGCCGCCATTTTTTTTCTTAATGTAATACATTTTGTATTGTACTGGTGCTTTATTTATTATGTCTCTTATTTGATCAGCTTCAAGACAAGTATAGCAAGATAACGCTTCGATCAATTTCATATCATTCCTACATATTTGAGATACTCTTGCCAGCGTTCTTTTTTTGTCCGATGATAATAATTAATAATTTGTGCTCGCATTTCGCGTATAAATTGACTTTTACCATAGATAAAATATGTTCTTTCTTTGTTCTTAATCTTGATAATGTAATCATGTGAAATTAATATATATTTCATAGAAAATAGCATGCTTAGTTCTTCATCAATCTTATATGAACCTTCACCAAAAAGTTCTTTTAATAAAAGAACTAATTCTCTTTTCGTAATGGGACAAAAAAGTGTTATCAAATCAAGAAGGAAAAGCAACTTTCTTTTTGGTGACAAAGCATTAAATGAATTAAGATCAAATATTTCAACGCATTCATTTCTTGTTTTATGATTCTTCTCGATTGTGTTTTTAATTTGTGGGATAGCTTCAAGAGCCATATTCAATTTGCAATAAATAACTGGTGCAAACTTAGATACTTGGTTAACTTTAGCCAAAGGCCCTTTTTCTATAAATGAACCGTTATCTTTGTGATCTATATCATTAATAACAAGCAGCTGCTGTGCAATACTATCTTTAATACTAAAAGCGCCTAGCTCCGCGCCTGCACTGAAGCTTTCGAGAAAAATCATGATGCAATCAGAATAACCTGCCATTTTATCTTCTAAAGACAATAGATCTGTATTTGTTTCTTCTGTAAATAAAAAATTTTCTGCAATAAAGAAATCATACTCTTTAAGATGTTTTTCTGAATACTTTAAGAAGTTTTTTCTTGCATTTATTTTATTATCACTATTAACTGATGCACCACAAACGAAAATTATATAGTTTTCTTTCGAGTAGTAAAAACGTTTATTTCCTTTGAGGATATTTTTAAGATATTTGAAATTTGATGTTCCCGCGTTCAATGACGAAGTGCAAGAAGGGAGGGGCCTAAACCCCTCCCCAGTA
>CAZXJV010000043.1:0-23116 GCA_964641135.1 uncultured Treponema sp.
GCCGGCAGCTTGTTCAAGTCGAAAGGGGCCCAGAACGGTACGCCTGAGGGCGGCTAGATGTCCTGCTGACCCGGACAATCGGGCAATATCCCGGGCAAGGGAACGGATGTAGGTTCCCTTGCCGCACGAAATCCGAAGGCGTGCTATAGCAACAGCGTTCCCCTCCCCTGCGGGTTGTCCATCCGGATCAAGAACCTCCAGCACATCGATTGAATCTATTCGAACACTGCGGCTTTCGGGTTCTACTGCCTGTCCCTGGCGGGCAAGATCGGAGGAGCGTTGGCCGTTGATATGAACTGCAGAATAGGCAGGAGGTATCTGAGAGATGGAACCGGTAAAGTGTGCAAGACTGGAAAGAAAGGATTCGTAGTCCGGCAGAGGTGCGGTTGTAACGATTGAACCTTCAGGATCGAGGGTGTCGGTCTCGCTGCCGAAACGGATGAGGGCTTCATAGGTCTTGTCGCTGTCAATTATCCAGGAAGCAAGGCGTGTTAACTGGCCTGATAAAACAACCAGCAAGCCGTCTGCGAAGCTGTCGAGGGTTCCGGTATGTCCGATTTTTTTTGTTCCGAGGGCGCGTTTGACCTGCCACAGGGCAGAAAAACTGGTTTGGCCGGATTGTTTTGCAAGAAGAAGAACTCCGTCGGGCGGCCGGTCAGTCATCGTTGTCAGGTCGTCTCTCCGGCGCTATCATCAGGTTTGGTCAATGAATCTATTTTACGGACCATATCAAAACCATTTTTTATACTTTCATCATACACAAACGAAAGATGAGGAAATTGACGAAGTCTGAGTTTTTTGCCAAGGGTTGACTGAATAAAGCCTGCAGCACTTTCCAGACCGCGGACCCCCTGCTTTGTTTGCTTTTCATCCATAAAACTGGAAACATAGACCTTCGCGTAACCAAGGTCGCCGGAAACGTCAACCCGGTTTACCGATAAAAAGGTTGATACACGAGGATCCTTGATTTTCCCCGAGAGAATCAGGGAGGAGATTTCCTCCCTGATTTGTTCGCCTAACCGGTCGAGTCTGAATTCACCCATATAGCTGCAGGCGGATTATTCCGCCGCCTCCCTGGATTCCTTGGCCTCTTTATTCTTTTTGGCGTCTGACAGTTTTTCACTGTCTTTAAGCTTGCGGGCTACTTCAATAAACTCTATTACTTCAAGCTGATCGCCGATCTTGTAATCGTTAAAGTTTTCGACTGAAACACCGCATTCATACCCGGCTGCTACTTCCTTTACATCGTCCTTGAAACGGCGCAGCGAAGCAAGCTTGCCTGTTGCAACAACGATGCCATCACGAATTACGTTTACGGTAGATGAACGCTTTATAAGACCCTGCAGCACATAGGAACCGGCAATCGTACCAATCTTGGGAACCCTGATTGTATCACGGACCTCCACAGTACCGATAACCTCTTCCTTGATATCCGGTTTGAGCATGCCTTCCATTGCCAGTTCGATTTCTTCAACTGCCTTATAGATGACATTGTACTTGCGGATATCAACTTTTTCCTGGTCTGCAAGCAGCTTTGCCTGCGGGGTCGGCCGTACGTTGAAACCGATGATGATTGCATTCGAATCGGCAGCAGCCAGCATAACGTCAGAATCATTGATGGCACCAGCCGATGCATGAATAACATTCAGGCGGATATCTTTGGTTGACAGTTTTTCAAGCGATTGTTTGAGTGCTTCAACAGAACCCTGAACGTCGCCCTTGATAATAACTTTAAGCTCAAGCAAGGTACCGTCGCTGATGGTATCAAAGAGATTATCAAGTGTAACCTTTTTGACATTGCGTGAGTCTTCAAAACGTCTGAGTTCCTGACGCTTGTCCGAAATCTGGCGGGCAGTACGCTCGTTTTCGGTAACCTGGAAGGGATCACCCGCATTGGGCATACCTTCAAGACCGAGAATCTCGACCGGCATGCTTGGTGTGGCTTCATCGATTTTTTCACCAAGGTCATTAAAGATGGCGCGTACACGGCCAGAATACACACCGGCAACATAGGGATCACCGGTACGCAGGGTACCGCGCTGTACGATAATAGTAGCAACAACACCGCGTCCATGATCAATGCGCGACTCTATAACCTTGCCTTCAGCACGGCAGGAATAATTGGCATCCAGTTCCAGTACTTCTGCCTGAAGCAAGATTGCATCGAGAAGATCGTTCAGACCGGTTTTTTTAAGGGCACTGATCGGAACATACTGAGTGTCTCCACCCCAGTCTTCGGGAACAAGTCCGAGTTCTGCCAGCTTGGTTTTTACCTTGTCCGGGTTTGCTTCCGGTTTGTCAATCTTGTTTACTGCTACAATTATGGGAACTTTTGCGTCCTTGGCATGGTTGATGGCTTCAATCGTCTGGGGCATTACACCGTCATCAGCAGCAACTACCAGAACAACAATATCTGTAATCTCTGCACCGCGGGCACGCATCATGGTAAATGCTTCGTGTCCGGGAGTATCGAGGAAGGTGATTGCTCCGCGCTCGGTACGTACCGAGTAGGCACCGATGTGCTGGGTAATACCGCCGAATTCGCCTTCTGCAACATTTGCACTGCGAATAGCATCGAGGGTTTTGGTTTTACCATGGTCAACGTGACCCATTATGGTAACCACAGGAGGACGATGAAGGATATCTCCGCCGTCATCACTCTGGCTTTCTATTATGGTTTCATCATAGAGACTGACTATATGTACTTTACAATCGTATTCAGAGGCCAGAATGGTCGCTGTATCAGCATCTATAGACTGATTCATTGTAACCATCATACCCATGGTCATAAGCTTTCCGATCAGTTCGGAAGCCTTGAGATTCATCTTGCGGGCCAGCTCCGACACGGAGATGGTTTCCATAATCTCGATTTCCTTGGGAATGGCATTTGCCTTATCCTGTGCTTTCTTTTTCTGCTGAAGCAGTTTTTGCTCAAGATAATCATCATCCCGTTTGCGATTATAAACCTGTTTTTTGCCTTTAAAGCTTTTCTTGGCAGCACCCTTGCCGGTGTCCATAGGACCGGGTCCGCTGGAAGCGGGTCCCCTTCCGGGTCCGCCGGGTCCGCCGGGCCTGCCGGGTCCGCCCTGATAGCCCCCGGGCCTGCCGGGTCCGCCCTGATAGCCGCCGGGTCTGCCGGGTCCGCCCTGACCGCCCTGATAGCCGCCGGGTCTGCCGGGTCCGCCCTGACCGCCCTGATAGCCACCGGGCCTGCCGGGTCCGCCCTGATAGCCACCGGGCCTGCCGCCGCCGCCCTGGTAACCGCCGCCGCCTTGATAGCCGCCCGGTCTGCCGCCGCCCTGATAACCGCCGCCGCCTTGATAGCCGCCGCCACCCTGGTAACCGCCGCCCTGGGAGCCGTCGCGGGCGCCTTCACGGGCCTGGGCACCGGAAAACGAATCACGTCTGGGTCCCTGGGAACCAGAATAACGTCCCTGTCCGCCGGGTCCGCCGGGTCCGCCGGGGTTATTTTGACCACCGGGTCCGCCGGGTCCGCCGGGTCCGCGCGGGCCGCGTGAACCACGATCCGCAAGATTTCCGACGCGGACATTGGGCCGCTGGGGACTGAGTTCTATCGAACGAACGCGGGAAGCATCCGCAGGTTTCTTTTCTTCAGCAGCCGGTGCAGCAGCATGTACAGGGGCTGCCGGTTCGGGTGCAGGTTTTTTGGCTGGAACAGCTTCGGAACCTGAGGGTTCGGCGCTGCCGGCAGCCTTTTTCTTGACGACAACAACCTTCTTCCGTTCAGGAGGAATTCCTGCAGGCGGAGCCGATTCTTCGCGGCCCTGCCGGGATGGAGATTCCTTTCTCTGTTTATTGAGAATTACCTTCGGTTTCTGGGTGTTTTCAAGATCTTCGGCCATACAGTATCCTATTCCTCGTCCTCATATTCAAAACTGAGACCAATACCACAACTGGGACAAGTTGTCATATCAATCGTTATTGGTGATCCGCATTCTGGACACTCATATTCTTCAGCTTCGGAATCTGTTTCCTCGGCTTCAGCAGTTTCTGCCGGAGCAGTTACCGTGTCCGCATTATTTTCTGATTCTGTCTGCACGGGGCTGTCCGTTTCTGCAGAATCCTGCAACAGCTGTTCAAGAACGGCCCTGTCCTCATCGGAAAGTCCTTCCAGATTAGCCATCCGCTCGCCATCCATGCCCATCAAATCCTGAACATATTCAATTCCGTTTGAAGCAAGACCGGCTGCAAGTGTTTCAGTAATGCCGGGCAGCTCGGAAATACGGTTCAGATTATCAAGATCGTCGGTGAACAGGTCATGCGCAGCCTTGCGTGTTTCGGCAGTCAAATCCATTTCGGCGAACTGTTCATCGGTTTTTACATCAATACTCCAGTCAGCAAGACGGTTTGCAAGCCTGACATTAAGACCCTGCTTGCCGATGGCCAGCGAGAACTGTGCCTCCGCAACCACTGCAACAGCAATACGTTTATTTTCATCCAGCACAACTACATCGTTTATTTCTGCCGGTGAAAGAGCATTACGAATAAAGTAATGCGGGTTATCGTCATACTTGAGCACATCGATTTTTTCGCCTTCCAGCTCACGTATAACAGACTGAATTCGCACACCCTTCAAACCGACACAGGCTCCGACCGGATCAACATCTTCACGGTTTGAAAAAACAGCAACCTTGGTGCGGTAGCCGGGCTCGCGGACAATCTTGTAAATCTCGACCGTTTTGTCATATATCTCGGGAACTTCCAGTTCCAGTATGCGGCGTACAAAATCAGGATCGGTGCGGGAAAGAACTATCTGCAGACCGGTAGGATTCTTTTTAACCTCGGTAATGAGGGCCTTGATACGGTCGCCCTGGCGGTAGGTTTCACGCGGGGACTGGAATTTCTTCGGCAGAATACCCTCAACCTTTCCAAGATCAACATAGATATTCCCGTTGCGTTCACGCTGATAATACCCGATGATAATCTCGCCGACCTTGTCCTTATACTCTGAATGAAGGCTGTCTTTCTGTATATCGCGTATTGATTGATGGGCTGTCTGCTTTGCAGACTGAACGGAAATGCGGTCAAATTCACGGGGATCTACCTCGATCAGAAGTTCATCTCCAATCTCGCATTCGGGATCAAGTTCAAGGGCTTCGCTCAATTCAATTTCCTGAACCGGATCATAAACCCCGTCAACAATAATCTTGCGGGAATAAATGGAAACATCGGTGCGTGTTTCGTTGAACGAGACAACGGCATTATCATTTATGCCGTATTTACGCTTGTACGCGGCCTTGAGAGTATCTTCTATCATTCTCAGTACCAGATCCTCGTCAATGCCTTTTTCCTGAACGAGCTGGCGTATTGCTTCGGCCATTTCTGCGGACATGAAACGTATCTCCTCTTATGAATTGTTGAGTTTTGCTTTGGCTATCCGGGTATAGGGAACAAGCTGTTCTCCATCCGGAGTCTTCAAACGCAGGGCCATGTTATCAGAACCCGCAATTATTCCGGAAACCCAGTCGGAACAGTCCGTATCCCAGATACGCACACCTGTACCGGTAAACGCCGCGAATTCGGCTGCGTTTTTTATCAACCGGTCAAGACCCGGTGAAGTTACTTCGATAAACACATCGCGGGAATCCAGCAGGGCTTCAAGACGGGTCAACAGGGCG
Source organism: uncultured Treponema sp. (assembly GCA_964641135.1). Classification (GTDB taxonomy): domain Bacteria; phylum Spirochaetota; class Spirochaetia; order Treponematales; family Treponemataceae; genus Teretinema. The sequence continues at coordinate 5,640 of CAZXJV010000043.1, forward strand.
CGGTGAACCTTGCTGCAATCAGCGATCCCTACCCCTGACGGAGAAGCAATAACTACGCGGACCTGCCAATTCCCCTGTCGTTTGAAAATTGTGCACTCGACAAGTGTATATCCCAGTCCACGAACCAGAGGTTCGCACTCAGTATAATAGGGGATATCGTCCGGTGCTGTATACTCCACTTAAAAAATGCTCCCTCGCGTACAAAAAAGGAGCCGTTTGAACGACTCCTGACTATTGAAGATTATAACTGTTCTTTAAGATACTAGCACAGCGGACTAATGATGTCAAGTTCAGTCATGGAAAAGGGTAAGGGCCCTGACTGTCCGGGAACCGGCAGCACGCAAGACATCTGCACAGGAGTCGAGGGTTGCTCCGGTCGTCACAAGGTCATCAAGGAGAACTGCTGAATCCGGAACGCCTGCACAGACCTCGAAAGCGCCGCACAGATTAACCGCCCGGTCAAGCCTGCCCAGTTTTTTTTGCTGGCGTCCCCCGGTACGCACAAGACATCTTGATACCTGTATACCGAATTTTTTTTCCAGAATGACTGCCAGGTCCTCAACCTGATCCCATCCCCTGCTTCTGATCTTTCCGGGCCGTGGAGGTACCGGCACCAGAACCCGGCCGGCCAGAACATCGGTCCGCAGGGCAGGTTCAAGAAGGGAGGCAAAGAAGGGACCAAACCGGCGATTTCCTTCCAGTTTCCAGGCTGCCAGAAGCACATGACCGTACAGTTGATAGGGCAGAACCGGATGAATCCCGTCCAGGGCAGAAAACCGTTCAATCGTCCTGCAGGAAGGACATCTCCGGCGTGCAGAAATAAGCGGTTGACCGCACAGATTACAGCACTCATTCCAATCCCTGACGGCTCTGGCTGTTATTGTATGCATACAATCAGTACACAAAGGTAATACACGGGAATATCCGCCGCACACAAGACAGGCAATTCCACCGTCAAGGTAACTGATGCAGGTGGAAAGAAACGTAAAAAGGTGTTGAATCATATAGCTGTTCTGTAGGCGAACAGTTCACTTCTGCCCGAATTGGCCAAAAAAACTCAGGTCCTGCCTGTAAGGCGTTTTTTCAGGGAATCCAGCAGTGAAAGGGCCTCTAGCGGGGTGATGGATTCAATCTTGACAGAAAGCAGGGAATCAAGAACGAGTTCTTCTTCAGAAAAAAGCGCTCCGGGCAGGTGTGTCACCCCGGAGGAGGCAGATGCGGATGCTGCACTACCGTCTGAAGAATCCCTGGTATCTGTTGCTGCAGAAACAGCCGCTTGTTTTGGTTCTGCAGTTTCAAGAAGAACACGGGCCCGTTGAATTACCGGAGCCGGTAAACCGGCCAGCCGTGCTACATGAATACCATAGGAATTGGCCGAGGCTCCCGGACGTACTTTTTTAAGGAAGCGTACTTCTCCTTCCTGCTCAAGCACATCAAGACATAAAAGGGTCAGCCCGGGGTGTTCCAGGCGGCTTAATTCATGGTAATGGGTAGCAAAAAGGGTTCTTGAGCGTATCCGTTCCAGAAGGTATTCGCTCACCGCCGTCGCGATAGCCAGTCCGTCCCCGGTAGAAGTGCCCCGCCCTACTTCGTCCATAATTACCAGACTTTGTTCAGTCGCGGTACGCAGGATAAGGGCTGTCTCTGTCATTTCAACCAAAAAGGTCGATTCCCCCCGGGCAAGATTATCAGAAGCTCCGACACGGCAGAAAATTCTGTCAACCATTCCCAGGGAACACCGCGATGCAGGAACAAAACTGCCAAGTTGTGCCATCAACACAATCAGGGCATTTTGCCGCAGAAAGGTGCTTTTTCCTGCCATATTCGGGCCGGTGATAAGGGCAAACCAGGGATGCTCGTCCTCATTGCTTGCAGAAAGGGTAAGCCCGTTCGGAATAAACTCGGAGGTTCCCAGGTGGGCTTCAACAACAGGATGACGCCCCTGCTCTATCAGCAACATGGTGTCATCACGGAATTCGGGACGGACCCACCCGTAAACGGTTGCAGCACGGGAAAAGGACTGTAATACATCGATCCGGGCTATCAAAGCTGAAATTGTCAGCAGGTTGGCTATTGTATCAAATACCTGTGCACGAATTTCCAGAAACAGTTCTTTTTCCAGATCAATGATGGAGCCCTGAACAGAGTTCAATTCTGTTTCCAGTTCGATCAGTCTGTCAGTAGTAAAGCGGTCTCCGTTTGCAAGAGAACGACGGCGAATAAAATGATCCGGTACCGCCGACAGATTACCTTTCGTAACCTCAAGATAATATCCTATCATGCGATTATACCGTATCTTTAAATTCTGGATACCGGTGCGCTGCCGTTCTTCCATCAAATACTGTTCAAGCACAGCATTGGAATTATCCCGCAAGGACCTCAGTTCATCGAGCCGTGCAGACCATTGAGGTTTAATCAAACCGCCCTCGTTTATAACAACAGGACATTCCGGCTCAAGTGAAGAATCAAGCAGGGTGTGCAAACGTGATGCACAGTCGGTAAGTTCACGAGCGGGTCTATCTATTCCGGATTCTTCGACAAGACCTGCAAGCTGCAAAAAACCCTCAAGACTTTGCCTGAGCGCACCAAGATCCTTTCCGTTTGCCCGATCCATGGCAACCCGGCCTGTCAGGCGCTCAATATCCAGAATACCGGAAAGGGCTTCACGAATCCGGCTCAATAGCTGCTGGCTCCTGTACAGGGCTTCAACTGCATCAAGCCTTTTTTCAAGCTGTTCGCGGTCCAGCAGCGGATGCAAAATCCAGTTTCGCAAAAGGCGTGCACCAGGGGCTGTTTTTGTATGATCAAGTATCTCAAAAAGGGTGAATGAAGATGTTCCATCCCGAAGATTGACTGTAAGCTCAAGATTGCGCCGCGTTGCATCATCAAGTGAAAGAAATTCACAGTCCCGGTATATTCGTAAAGAAGCAAGATGTGCCGCCTTGGGACCTGCAGTCTGTTCGATATACTCTACAAGCAAGGCAGCAGCAGTAACCTCGGGATCCTGTTCTTCAAGACCAAAGGCCTTTAAACTGCCGGTTTCAAACCGTGCGCACAGGCGTTTCCATGCAGCATCGGGATTAAAACTCCAGTCCGGATACACCGAACGCACGAGAGCCGGATATTCTTCAAAGATTGATGCCAGACCGGTAATATCATTCTGGAGCGACTGCTGTAGCAGCATTTCCCTGGGATGCACACGCCCAAGTTCACGGCGTATGTTATCCGCAGCGTGCGAAACAGGGAAGGATGTTGCGGCAAATTCTCCGGTACTCAGATCAAGATAGGCAAAAGCAACAGTGCCCGATGCACGGCTGCCGCTTAAACAGGCAAGATAGTTATTGGTAGAACTGTCCAGATAATCTTCTTCTGCAACAGTTCCCGGAGTTATAACCTCTACAACTCGTCTTTCTGCCAGGCCCTTGCCTGGTCCGGGCAAAGATATCTGCTCGCATATAGCAATCTTTTTTCCGGCTCGCAAAAGACGGGCAATGTATACACGCGAGGCATGATATGGAACACCGCACATCGGTGTTTTTCCGCGTTTTGTAAGGGTCAGATTTAAAAGGGCGCTGACTTCTATCGCGTCCTGCTCGAACATCTCGTAAAAATCTCCCAGACGAAAGAACAGCACCGCATCGCGATACTGCTCCTTTATCTGGAGATACTGTTTCATCATGGGAGTTGTTTCGGACAGATCTCCGTCAGCCATTATCGCCGCTGTGTCAGGTTCCGGATAATCTTGTCAGTGATATCAACAGTCGGACTGTACCAGAAAATCGCACTTCCTTCCTGAACACTCAAAACCGCACTGTACCCGTCACTTTCAGCAACCCGGCGGATCTCGTCGTACAGCATGGAATAGAACTGATCATCGGTGGTCAGTCTGCTTCGCAAGGTGTCAAGCTCGGCATTTCGTGCTTTGGAATACTCGACCAAAAAACTGGTCTTTGACTGAATCTCGGCTTCAAGACGCATCGCCCGGGTAGTATCACCGGAGGCTTCAAGATCAACCTTCTGCTGGCGAAGGTTCTTTATTTCTTCTGCCATTCGATCCATTTCGGTACGATATTGGGTGCGTTTTGATTCAAAATCACGAACAGCACGCGAGTCACGAAAAAACGTTGAATAGATGCGTGCAGTATCTACAACTGCAAAACGAGTTATCTGCTGGGCAGTTGCCAGACTTATGCAAAGCAGGGCTGATATACATAAGGCCGTTATTTTCTTTGACATAATAATGCTCCTCATTACAGATTGGGAATATTAAAGGACAACACAAACTTCCAGTTAGGTCCCTTGCCGTCTTCCCATTCAAGTTTTCCGTCCTGAACACGGAAGGTATTGGCAAACAGCAGTCTGAGCGGGAACTGAGGAATAGAAAACCGCAGACTCGGACCGAAGCTGAAGTAGTAATCATTCAGATGAAGGCTGGACAAGACTGTTATACTGTCCTTTACTGCTACTGCGTCTACAAAAAAATCAGCAGCCAATACCCCGGGAGCCAGGGGCATACGAAGTTCCAGCCAGTGACTGAGCAAAGCTTTACCGCGGACACTTGAATACAGGTTACCCCAGCCCCGCCCATTAAACATTCCGTCAATAAACAAGAGGTTGTTGTCACCGATAATACTGCTGCCAACCGGCTCAACAAATGAAAAACCGGTATATCCGCCAAGTACGAACTTGAGATTCCAGTTTTCTGTTACCGGATAGTCAAGAAGCTTCAAATACCCTTCGGCTTTGGTATCTGCCCGGTAGAAGTATTCATTTTCAAGAGAGGGAATCAGACCGTACAGTGTAAGCTGCTGGCTGGCAAACCATCCGGTAGAGGGATCAAAGTTAAGATCACGGTCATCTACAGAGAGTTTTGTCCAGACGGAGTTGCTCCAGTTCCATTTGCCATGATTATCCCTGATCTTTTTATCAGCAGGACGAAACAGAACAGCATCATACATGTTCTGTACGAGCGAGAACGATACACCGCCCCGCAAGGTTACAGTACCGATTGCCGGAAACCAGCGGTAACCGGTCGAAGTTCCAAAACCTATTTCCCAGCGTTCATATTCCATACGGAAGGCATCATCCAGGCCGGTGGAATTCATATACTCTTCCCAGGTTGAGAACGGATCGGGCGGAACCTTTCCTTTCGAGTCATCATAGTCGCCGTCGCTAAAAATGGGAGCTAAAGCATCCTGGAAGGCGTACAGGCGTTTATGAGCCAGCGAAAGATTAAAACCTACAGTCAGAGGTGTGCCGAGAAACCAATTTTCGGCAAAACCAAGCTTCAGGCTCTGTGTGTCAGGCGAAGCATTAAGTTCGGCAGAAAGGGTTTGACCGTTTCCGAGAAAATTTTTGTCCTCCCATTGAAAGAAAACAGACAAGGGGAAGGTATCTGCGTCCGAAACTCCCGAGAAAGTCAATCCGAACTGAACAGAAGCTGTTGATTGTTCTTCAAGATAAAAAACCACGTCTACAAGATCCTCTTCGGATCCCTGTACAACATCAGGAGCTACCATGGAGAAGTAACGCGTATTATACAGATTCCTCAGACTGGTCATAAGCCTGCTTTTTGAAAATATATCGCCTGGCTCAATAATCATCTCGCGTAAAATCACATAGTCTTTGGTTTTTTCATTTCCAACCAGGACAATATTCTCTATATGACTGCGTTCGCGTTCTACAATTGTAATGAGATAGGAGATTCGCTTTCGCTCGTTATCCCGGAATTCCTGACGATTGATGATGTTGGAAGTAAAGCCGTTTTCAAAATAAAGGTCAGCAAGGGCATGAAACCCCTGAGTTACCCTGGTGAGATTGAGTACATCTCCTTCCTTGATCCTCATTCTTGCCAAAAGTTCATCATCGCCAAATAACTGATTACCTTCAATTCGGGTCCCGCCGTACGTAAATTGATCACCTTCACGTATTACAAAGGTCAGGGAGACAAGATTTTTGCTTTGATCTGTTTCAGTATCCACCACACGTATAATATTTTCTATTGCTGCATCCACATACCCACGTTCGGTGTAATACGTTAACAGTGCGGCCCTGTCGGTTTCGAGGGCTGCCTCGGTAAAGGTACCCGGCACAAGAAAAGCTTTTTGCTTCAGGGAAAGTACCGATCTGAGTGTACGGGAAGCCATAACCCTGTTTCCCTGAAATTCAATACTTTCAACTACAGACTGTTTGCCTTCTGTTACAGTAAATTCCAGGGTTATTGATTTATCCTGATTAACAATCGATTGCGACTGAACCCGGACATTGGCATACCCTTTGCCCAGGTAGAAATCACGTATTGCACGTTCATCAAGACGTACCTTCAAGTCATTAAAGATATCCCGTTCTTTCAAGGCTATCTGATCAAGAAGGTCTGCAGAACGGAATTTTGAATTTCCTCTGAAACGGATTTCTTTTAGAACAGGTTTTTCAACAACCTGGAATTCAAGGATGATGGATGTACGATTCTCATCACCGGGAAGAGCAAGAGGTGTAATATCATCAAAATAATCAAGACCGAATAATGTTTGAAGAATTTCCCAATATATTTCATCTGTGTACGGCTTTCCCCTGAACCGGGAAAAAAGACCATCCAGTTCGCTGCGTGTAACATTTTGCAATCCCTGGAAGGTAATTGAGCGGATCGGCTTGTTCTGGTACCAGTCATCCATATCATTGGCAAAAAGTACTGAAAAGCAACAGAGTAAAACCAGTACAGCGATCAATTTAGTACGCATTACAAAAGCTCCTTAAGGGTACCATATTTTATATGAACATAAGCTAAAGTTCAATATGCAAACTTCCATGAAAGAGAAACCGAGTTATCCGAAACAAAAAGAGTCTCCGGATGACGCGGGCTTATTCCCCATCTAAGCAAGAAAAACGGAGTTGTCATCTCAAGACCCAGTTCAGGCTGGAAGAGCAGATTTCCGTAGGCGCCCGGGACACGGCCGCTATTTTGGGGTGAAAGATCATCAAAATAACTGAAATGCAACAAAGCCTCCGCATAAATGGCAGATCCGAAGTACTTACCCAGGTAAACAGTTGTATTGTCAAAATAGTTACCAAGGGTCATTCTGGTTCCGCTTTCCTGCTGTTGAACAGTACCGATCAGGGCATTTTGAAGGATGAGGGTACGGATAGAAAAAATATCAAGATTCAGCACATCACGGATACGATTTTCCACATTTCGAAATATTCCCATCTGGGTCAGGATATCGGAGGCAACGACAATGGCAGCCTGGGCAGCTGACTCCCTGGAGAACAGTTCCTGTAAATCCTGGCCCAGCAAGGCCATGATTTCAGCATCCGATTTAACAGGATCGGAGCGTAATACGGGAACAAAGGTACTGAGCGGCTGATTTTCTACCTGCATGTAGATACGAACAGGGCGTCCGTCTTCATCACGTTCACGGATTTCAGCAAAAAGCGATACCAACGGGTCAAAGCGGCTTTGATTTTCATTAAAGTCGATCTGACCATTACGCAAATAGAAACTGCGCTTGATATAAAAAATCTCTCCCCCGCGCAGGTTGGTCTGACCCCGAAGAGAAAAAAGATCACGCGATGTATCAACTGTAATATTCAGCGGTGTTCCTGATTGAACAAGACCTCGTATAATCGGCAGTTCATCATTCGGCCAGCGGAATTCAACCTTGTTTCCAATACGTATATCCAGTGCTGCACGGATATCAACCGGTAAAACATCCCGGAACGATTGCATCTGCCCAATCTCGGTGAATAAAACAGCAAAAGAACCTTTTTCGAAGAGAACAGATCCTGTAATATCAACAAAACCGGGTGTGTATACCAGTTTCATGTCTACATCAGCCATGCCTTTTGCGTTAAAAACCGGTGTTTTAGCAAGAACTTTTAAAGGGTACCGTTCAAGCGTCCTTGAGTTAACATCAATCCGGGCTGGCAGCCAGCGATCAAATTCAAACAAAGCATCCGCCCTGAGCTGACCCTGCCTGCCTTGTATCATAAAAGGTTCTACAGACAGTGTTTTACCGGAAGCAACGGCCGTAAAAGAAACCGGCCCATAGGTTTCACCCAACAAATCTGGTGCCCGAACGATTATTCCTGCAGCATTAATTTGTCCGGCAAATTCAGGATCATTCAATAAACCGCTGATATGGAGTGATCCTTCGACAATACCTTGATCAAAGACTACCTCCTTGATACCAAAGAAAGGCCACAAACCGGGTATTTTTATGTTCAGATCTGCTACTGTAATATCAAGCACTGCGTCACGGACCAATCCGTCAGCAGTGAATGCAACCGGCAAGCTGCGTTCCGCCTGCAAGGCAAAAGTCCCGTCATCAAGAAGAAAGCCTGAAAATGAATCATTCTCACCGGCGTAAAAAGCGGTTATTCCCGGCTCACGAACAAATGTACAGGTCACGCCATCCATCAGGACGACCCCATTCCATGTCGGATTAAAGAAACGTGCTTTAAGAGAAAAAACCGCAAAAAGGTCCAGCACTTTGACCAGTTCCGCTGCTGGATCAGAAAAGGACAGTTTTGAAGAAAGATTTGATCCGCTTTCCAAAGTAATATCAATACCCGAGGTTAAACCCGCTGTACCCAACACACCATAGTAGGTTCCCTGCAAATTCCCCTTCCCGTTTTCGGGTGTGAAAGCACCGGCAACATCTGTGACGGTATGACTGTTCCATGTGCCGCCTGCCTGGTCAATTCGAATTTCACCGTCTTCAAGATGAAGCTTGCCGCGGGCATCCAAATTAAACCCTGCGATACGAATAAGTATGTGCTGCAAATCTGCAGCCAACAACATTTCTTCCGGGGTGCCTGAAACAGAAAACCCTGCACTTACAAGATGTTCGTTTCCCTGCGTGGAATCAAAACGGCGAAGAGGAGAATTCTGAACAGTACCCTGTGCGTCAAGAAACAGAATGTTATCAAGGGATACTCCGAATACCAGATTATAAACTTCCTGGTTTTGACCATCTGAAAGATTCACTTCTCCCTGGTATCGTACACTCTGTGAACCCAGCAAAGAACGGGTAAAACCGCCATATCCGCTTATAGTCGATATACTGTCCGCGAAAACAACCTGATCCAAAAAGAGCCCGTTTTGGTCAAGCGAACCCCTGAAGGTGAGGCGGGGGTTGGTTAATAAACGACCGGCAGCGTCTTCAAGTAAACCATCCCGAATGGCAACACCCCAATTGTCCGGACTATTCCAGGACATACTGCCGTTCAGTGACAATCCCAGTGTTTGAGTTCCAAAAGACAGGGGCAATGAGCTCATACCAAAAATGGCGGTGATTTGTCCATCAGACGAGAACAGTACTGATGCGGAGAGGCCGTAATCGCCATACAAGGAAAGAAGATCCGAGTTATAAATCGCGGTACCAGTATACGGAATCTCGTTGATTATCAATGAAACATCGACCAAAATATCATCCAGACTGGAAAAGAGAGCATTAATGTTTCCTGTCGCATTTATTCCGGGAGCAGCAAAAGTCAAATCTGTTAAATTGAGATCCCTCTCGGTACCTTTCGCCGAAAGCAATATATATACACCCTCTATCTCGGGTGCAGCAACAACCAGTCGAGTACAGTTCCAGGACAAACTTGAAAAGTCGGTTGAGAAATACAGCTCGGTTGTCAATGCGTAGGAGGAAAGAAGGTCCGGTACGGTCCCATCCTGTAAATCCGTAAACAAGGACCCTGGAAAAATCGATAACGCTGATGTAAACAGACTGTACAGATTTACCGAGTCAAAGGCTAAATAAGACTGAATAAACGGGCGCTCCCCGCGAAAAAAACTGCCCTCGAGAGAAACCCTGCCTGGAAGATCCTGTGTTTCGGCCATGGTCAATAAAGCAGACAGGGTAAAATCGATGTTTTCCTGACCAGGCAGAACCTGCACACTGATTGATTGCCATTGTGTGGAACCGATTTCCAATACAGGAATCAGACATTCCACGCCCCGATTCCGGTTTTTTCGGATCACAAAGGCTTCAAAGGTCAATACAACATCTGAAGGCAGCTTCCAATGAGGAACTTCAAGATACCCGTCAGGAAGCCCTGTTTTTAAATCAAGGGAACCAGTCCATGATAATGCATGTCGGTAGGTCTGTACCGCGATTGAATCAAAATTGATTACCGAATCGTCTCCGCTAAAACGTGTCGAAAGAATTCCCGGCCTGGATCGCGTACGCTCCGGAATTTCTGCACTGAAGTCCACTTCGTAGAAAAGACTGCCGCCGGAGACCCATTCAATGGATGCGCCCCCGGTCAAAACAGATTCCTGTAAAAAACTGAAGTCCCCAAGGTTCCGTTCGAGACGAACCCACCGCAAGGGTAAAAGTCGTTCACATTCAAGCTCGGCACGAAGACTGCGTTCTTTCAGATTAACGAGCATGCGAATATCAATCGGCTGAAGATCCTGTACAGAGCTGAGAGTCAGTTCATCACCGGCCAGGGAGGCAAAAAGACTGAAGCGGTTTACTTTAAACAGTCCCGCATCAATCCGGGTCAGAATAAGAGCGGCAGTTCCGCCGGAAAAAGACCTGTCCAGGGATCCATCAAGATTAAGCATACTTGAAAGAGGATATATATTTCCCTGAACAGTGATGGCCGCTGTGACCTCGGAAATAAAACTGAAATCAAAAGAATCCGGCGAAACAAATGCCTGTCCGCGCTTTATATGCACCGCAGCTACTGCGCCTGCATCCCGGTACCGTAAATCAAGATTCCGGACCTGGACTTCTGTAGTATCCGGTATAAATGACATGGTTGACGAATCAGTATCAGTTTGTACAAGCATACGAAGACGTTCAATCAATGTCGCATCCCGGTCCTGATCTATATCAACATAGCCATTGCGTATAGCAAGTCCGGAAAAAGCACTATCCGTGCGGCCTCGAAGCAGCCGAAAAAGGTTATATCTAACCTCTACCGTTTTAAAAGCTGCGACTGTCGCACCGGTTTCGACAGAAACAACTTCAAGATCGGTAAAAACAAGAGAATTGAGAATGGAGGGAGAAAGACTGGCATAAAGTATCCGCAAACCGGAACCGCTTTCCAGGCGCCCGGCAAAGTCATCACGGGCATCTTCCAGAATTCCTGAAAGAAATAGCGAGGCCGGGCGTAGCAGCAGTCCTGAAACGGCCAGCAGGGCAACAAAAACGAGTAATTCTATACTGAGTTTCAGAAATGGCCGCTTCATTCCGGTTCTGGTATCATATCAAATAAAACGCTATTATCATAGCATGATTACAATTCTTAACGGTTTTGTTGTTTTTGAAGGCATAGACGGCAGCGGAACAACAACCCAACTCAAGATTCTGGAAGACCGGCTGAAGGATTCGTCTGTCTGGTTTACCTGTGAACCTACAGACAGAGCAGTCGGGAAGCTTCTCAGGCAGGCATTAAAAGGCGAGTGTCGGCTTCAGGAAGAAACAATGGCCAGACTGTTTGCTGCGGACCGGTGCGAGCATCTTGTTGCTCCCGACGGAATCATCAAGCGCTGTTCATCGGGTCATACGGTTTTTTGCGACCGTTACCTTTTTTCCAGTCTTGCCTATCAGGGTAAACCCGAAATACGTCAACAGGTAGCAGCTCTGAATGCAGGATTTCCCCTGCCGGAATATCTGTTTTTCTTTGATATCAAGGCAGATGTAGCTATGAAACGGGTTGATACACGTGGCGGTACGAAAGAAATTTATGAAACAACGGAATTTCAGCGCGATGTTTCAGAAAGGTACAAACAGATACTTGAGGATTACTCAATCCGGGCACCCGGTATGAAGATAATTATAATAGATGCCAGTCTTCCGGTAGAAACCATAGCGGAAAAGATATGGAGCATTGCGGGAAATCTGCCGAAAAATAAAGCAGGATGAAAAATTACCGGTCCAGTATAGCCTTTTTTCTCTTGTTAATTACTGTTTCAACCCTTCCGCTTCAAGCCTGGGTAGTGCGGTATAAGGAACAATTCTACCGTCTGTACCATACTCATTACAATAGAGACCCTGACCACGTGATGGAAAACATATACTGGCTTGAACGGGCAATAGAAGCAGACTTTGCCAATCCGCTTCATGCAATCGGCCGAATAACAAATGAAAAAGAATGGGAAAAATACCGTTACTTGATGATGATGCATTTGAACCTCAAACTTGTAGAACAACACCTCAGGCTTGGTGTTCAGTGGGATAAACAGGTGGCCTATTTTTTTAATGCACCATGGCGCGAACAGAACCTGGACAGTCTGGATACGGCTGAAACCTGTTACCGGACAGCCCTTGTATACTGGAACGAGGCAAAACTCTGGGCCGAAAAGGCTTCTGTAAGGGAGTTCCGTTTTTTATTCTTGACGGATTTACAGTTTTGGGAAGATGAACGAACACGAATCACTGATGGTACTCTCAATTATGAAAGAACCATCAATCGGGAACTGACCCGGCTTGAAAAAGTTCGTGCTGACTTTCTTGCCATGGATGAAAATACTTACTAGAATGGTCCCATGGACATATATACCTATTCTGTGGCCGGCTCCGACCACGCCATCCGTTTTCATGATACACCCACCTTGCCTGTTTTTGATTCTGCAGGGGGATTATATATAGCTGACAGCAACACTGCCGGTTTGATCAGCTCGTGCATCAACTATGACCCTTCCCGCCCTCTGGTTGTTATACCCGCCGGTGAAGCGAACAAGAAGATGTCTTTTATTGAACAGATTCTGTCTGTAGCTCTTGATTCCGGTCTTGCGCGGGACAGCCTCTTTGTGGGTTTCGGCGGCGGCGTCATTTGTGATATGGCTGCCTTTGCAGCTTCGCTGTATATGCGCGGATGCCGGCTTGAATTGATGCCGACAACCCTGCTCGCCATGTGTGATGCTGCAATCGGCGGGAAAACCGGTATTGATTTCAAGAACTACAAAAATTGTGTCGGAACCTTTTATCCTGCCGCCACCGTTCATATAGCTCCTTCACTGCTGGATACCCTCGGTGATGCTGAATACCGTTCAGGGCTGGCTGAAGTTTTCAAAACAGCCATGCTGTATGCACCCAAACTGTATCAGATAATGACAGATCAAATACCCGAGGTTCTTTCCCGCGACAAGGAGATTGTTCAAACAATGGTTCGCCGCTGTGTTCAGGCAAAGGCGAAGGTTGTTGAACGCGATCTTAAAGAAAGCGGTGAACGGATGTTTTTGAACCTGGGTCATACCTTTGGTCATGCACTTGAATCAGTTGCCGGTTTCGGCACCCTGAGCCACGGAGAAGCGGTTGCCTGGGGGCTGGGCAGAGCAATGGCCCTGGGTACCCGACTCGGATTGACAGACCCCGAGTACGCCAGTGAAGTACTTTCCATCCTGCCCCGTTACGGATGGGTAAATTCTGCTGTACATCCGGCCTGCACCGCACAACCTGAAATTCTTCTTGCAGCAATGAAAAACGACAAAAAGAAACGCGCAGGACGTGTCCGATTTGTTCTTCAACGTGAAATAAACTCAACCCTTGTTCAGGAAGTTGCTGACGAAGATGTTTTGGCGGTTCTTTCATGAGCATATACCTTGATTGGGCTGCAACAGCTCCGCCCGATCCGGAAATCAGAAACACACTTAATGACACACTTGCCGGCGGCTGGGCAAACCCGGCAAGCAGTCACAGCTATGGGCGGGATGCTGCCAAACGTCTGGAACTCGCCCGTACACGATGTGCACAAGCACTCGAATTACCCGCAGAAAGTCTGTATTTTACATCCGGAGGCACCGAAGCAGATCAGCTTCCCCTTCTTTCCCTGCTTCTCAGGCCGGCAAAACACTCGATTGCAATCAGCTCCATCGAGCATCCCGCTGTCCGTGAACAGGCCAGAATGCTTTCCCATACCGGGTGGACAGTACTATCCATACCCTGTAATGCTGATGGAATAATTACCCCGGAAGCCGTTATTGCTGCTATCCGGCCGGACACGGTTCTGGTAGCCGTAATGGCAGTAAATAATGATACCGGAATAATTCAACCTGTTGCAGAAATCAGTAAAAAACTCAAGGAACACTGCAAAGGTAAACGGAAGCCATTACTTCATGTTGATGCTGTGCAATCCGTCGGCAAGACGATGTGTTCAGCTGCGTGCTGGGATGCGGACTCAATCGCTATAAGCGCCCACAAACTTGGAGGCCCGAGAGGAATCGGCTTGCTGTATCTTGCTCGTCCCTTTGAACCCTTTATCCGCGGCGGCGGTCAGGAAAAAGGAATCCGGAGCGGAACTGTGAATGTAGATGGAGCTTGGGCTTTATCCCTGTGTCTTGAAAAAGCAGCAAAGAATCTGCAGTCACAAATGGAAAAAGCTTATCTGCTTAACGATCAGCTTTTTAAACGGATTTCAGCCATAAACGGATTGAGCGTACTCCCGGAATCCCGAACCGCGTGTGATTCCCGCTTTTCACCCTGGATCATAAAGCTGACTAACAATCAATTCCCGGGCGAGGTATTTGTACGAGTCTGTGACGACGCAGGACTTGCATTGTCTACCGGATCGGCCTGTTCGAGCGGAAAAGGCGATACATCGGTATTGGAAGCTATGGGAATTGATAAAGAAAAGCGCTTACATGCTTTCCGTCTTTCTTTTGGTCCGCAAACAAGCCTGGATGAAATACATTCAGCATGCGATATTATCTGCACAGTGATGAATACGTCTTCGTCACACTGATTTTCTTTTGGAGCACTTAATGGCAACAGTATTATATCTGATTAAAGTGGGTGAGCTTACCCTGAAAAGCGGTAATCTTAAAGATTTTGAACAGCGTCTTGTTCAAAACGCCCGCTTGTTTCTTGAAGGCACCGGTTCCCATGTCCGCCTGAGAGCAGGCAGAATGTATATCGAAGGCCCTGCACAGGCAGAAACGTCCATCCTGTATGCACTGGAGCATCTGACAGGAATTACAGGCTGGGCACGAGCTGTCATCGTTGATCCCGTACCGGAAAGTATAAAAGCAGCTGTTGTTGCCGAAGCACTTGCAGCCCGTGATGCCGGCGACAAAACGTTCAAGGTTGAATGCCGGCGAGCGGATAAAAGTTTTCCCCTTACATCATATGAACTTGCTGCCGAGTGCGGAGCTTCTGTTTTTGAACAGGATATTCTTGCTGTAGACGTGCATAATCCGGATGTAACAATAACCGTAGAAGTACGCGAAAAAACCTTTGTATACGGGCGCACTACCAGGGGGCGGCGCGGTTTACCCTGCGGAACAGGCGGACGGGGGCTCCTTCTTCTTTCAGGGGGACTGGACTCGCCGGTTGCAGGCTACCGCATGATTCGCCGCGGGATGAAGGTTGACTGTATTTATTTTCATTCCCATCCTTACACTTCACCCGAAGCTCGCGGGAAGGTTGAAGATCTTGCCAGGTTGCTTGCGCGGTACGGATTGGGAACTCATCTTAATATTGTCCCCTTTACAAAAATTCAGGAGCACATCCGCAACAAGGCTCCGGCAGAATATTCTACAATTCTTGTACGAATGGCAATGATGCGGGTGACAAATCTGCTGTGCCGGAAAATCGGTTCACAATGCATAATTACCGGAGAGAGCATTGCGCAGGTGGCCAGCCAAACAATCGAAAACCTGACAGTGATTAATACTGAAGCACAGTGGCCAGTATTGAGGCCGTTGTGCGGACTGGACAAACAGGAAATAATTGAAACAGCCAAAGAAATCGGAACGTACGGAATTTCGATTCTTCCCTATGAGGATTGCTGTGTTCTGTTTTCACCGAAACACCCTGTATTACGGGCTGACCCGGAACACACAAAAGCCATTTATGATTCTTTGGAGCTGGATGATCTGGTAAACAGTGCTTTTGAACAACGGGAACACTGCCGCTACGGCTGGAATGAAAAGCTTGTAAATACACCCCGCCCCTGACAGAATGATCAGTCTCCGGCAAAAGGATTACCGGCTCCAGGATTGAGAAAATCGCAGGACAGATTATTCAGCGGAAGGAGCTGCAGAAGGCTCTACATCAGCAGAGTCTCCCGCAGGCTGTGGTTCGCTTTCCTGACCCTCAAGATTCGACTTGATGGTCTTTTCAAGCTCACCGATATCCTTAAGAGCTTCATGACCCGGCCACCTGGTTCGCAATTGTTCGATTACAGACAATGCTTCTGCGCTTTGATCGAGCTTGACCAGTAACGCAGCATAATTGCGCAGGAAGACAGGATCATCAGGGTGTATCTGTATCAGTACTCTATACTGTTCCAGGGCCTTCTGATTGTTTCCGGCACCGGCCAACGACCAGGCCAAAGCAGACCTGAGCAACGAGTTATCAGAATCCTCGTTGAAAAGCCCTTCAAAAACACTGACAGCTTGTGTCCACTGACCGTCAAGTGCCAGCATTCGTCCCCTTGAATACAGTGCCTGATTTCGCCAGGCCGGCCAGCGGGCAGCCTTTTCATAATAGACAGCTGCTTTTGGATAGTTTCCCAGTTCTGCAAATCCTTCCGCCAATTCGTGGTATTCTGCAGCTATATCCTGTCTTCGTGCAGAAGAATCGTAAGTCGAACACCCGGTTATTAAAAGAACTGCAGCAAGTGAAGCAAGAAAAAAAAGAGCTTTATTGACGCAAAAAGAAACAAACCGGTTCATTTTTACTGGCCATCCAGTACTATTTTTTCAATCTGTCTAAGTTGTGACCGGTACAAGCCCGCTATATCCGATCCATAATCCGCAATCAGCTGAATGATATTTCGCGGAGTATCTTCGGTATCCCTTCCGTTGATGCGGTCTCCGGCATCTCCGAGACCGGGCATGATATAGGCACTGGCATTAAGTACAGGGTCCATCCACAGAGTGTAAACTGTAGTATTTTCCAGGGCACGTACAACACGCAAGGCGCCTTTCAGTGCAGATATTACATTAAAGAACTGTATCGAACGGGGTTTTATTCCATGTTCTGTAAGATACTTCACAACGGTAACCAGAGACCCACCTGTGGCATTCATGGGATCTGCAAACACCAGATCTCTGCCGTTAAGATCCTCAATGTTGAAATATGAGCGATCCAGATCCAATATGTATTCCATGTTCTTTTCTTTTTTTGAATCATCGCGTTTTATTTTAAATAAAGCGAAGGGTGTTACATAACCGTGTGAGGAATATTCCTCAATTTCCTTGCTCATAATCATGGATGGCAGCAAGGCGCCACGAAGCATAACGCACATCACTGTGTTTTCTATTTTATAATCAATATCGGGAATTTTATGCACAGCGTAATTCTGAACGGGTACTGTTACCGGGGTTTTTACTACAAGATAGTTTTTATTGTCGGAATGATTTCTATTATAAGCAAGGCGGAACAACATTTCGTATGCCCGCTGTGTGTAGTAAACAAATTCATTGTGACCGGTTCGTATATCACGCAGCTTGGCAATAACCCGGGATGCTTCTGCATGGCTTTGCTCCTCGGTTTCAAAGGAATACACCTTGATTCCGGGCG
>CAZXJV010000044.1:0-23016 GCA_964641135.1 uncultured Treponema sp.
TGGGTCTGCATACGATTGCAGGCGGTCTTTTGTTCGGCATTGGAGCTGTGTTGGCCGGCGGATGCGCCAGCGGAACGTTCATGCGTATGGGTGAAGGTTTTGCCCAGCAATGGCTGGCCCTGATATTCTTTATGATCGGTTCTGTTTTCGGCTTTATACTTCTGCCGCTTTTTAAACCCGATACAATGCCCAAGGTTTATCTGCCACAGGCGCTTGGCGGCTGGCTCCCTGCCTTGCTGGTTCAGTTCGGCCTGCTGTTTGCATTGTATGTTCTTGCGGATTGGTACGGCAAAAAGAAATCCGGAGAATTGTGACGTATGGAAAAGAAAACCGAAGCCTATGATGTAGTGGTCATCGGTGGCGGACCCGGCGGAATGACAGCAGCCCTGTACGCCGGGCGGGCCCGGCTGAAAACCCTGCTGATAGAAAAATCCCTCATTGGCGGTATGGCGACCTATACCAGCGAGATAGAAAACTATCCCGGATTTCCCGAGCCGATTGACGGTATTGAATTGATGAAGCAGTTTGACAAACAGTTCCGGCGCTTCGGGGTTGACGTAAAGCTGACGGATGTCAGGGAAGTGACTGTAGATTGTGACCTGAAGGTGGTATCGACCTTCAGGACAAACTATGTCGCAAAGGCTGTCATCATTGCAACCGGTAATAAACCCCGGCTGACGGGTGCACAAAACGAGGACCAGTTTCTAAACGACAAGGGTATTTCGTTTTGCGCAACCTGTGATGCGGCACGGAATGAGGGAAAGCGCATCATGGTAATCGGCTCGGGCGATGCAGCTATTGAAGAGGGCATGTTCCTGACCAAGTTTGCACGCGAGGTTATTGTTTCGGTCATTCATGATGAGGGTATCATGGATGCGAACAAAGTGGCACAGGAAAAGGCCCTTGCAAATCCCAAAATGACTTTTATGTGGAATACTGTTGTAGATTCCTTTGAAGGCGATGACATGCTGCGTACCGTTGTCCTGAAAAACATGAAAACAGGCGAACGCATTCCGGTTGACGTAGATACCTGCTTTCTGTTTATCGGCTATGTTCCGAATACCAGGATCTTTGAAGGTTTGATCGACATGACCAACCGCGGCTATATCAAAACCAATGTTGATATGGAAACATCGGTACCGGGTATCTATGCGGTTGGCGACTGCCGTGATAAAACCCTCAGACAGGTTGCAACTGCTGTTGGTGACGGCGCAATTGCCGGGTTTATGGCCGAGAAATATGTAGAAGAGGTTGAATACGTTAACAAGGAGATACTCAATGCAAAGGGCTTGATTATGGCCTTTGTCTATAACGCTGTAGATGCTGTCGACCGGGAATATCTGGGCCGGATTGAACAGGCACAGCGGGAACTTAAGGATAAAATTCAGCTTCGGCGCATTGATGTGTACAAGTCGGACCGTATTGCCTGCAGACTTTCTTATACAAAGACGCCATCACTGTTATTTATGAAGGATGGTGCTGTACTGGAAAATCTGACCGATCTTGCGGGTGTCGAAAAAAAGATTGGAGAAATGACCGCCCTGCACGGGTGATATTTCTGTGCATTTGTCCCCGGAATCCCGGATTCCGGGGCTTTTTTTTGCCTTTATTTTTTGATGCCTGACAGGCAAACTTGCGTGCAATCCGCTCTGGTACTACAATGGGTATCAGATATATACAGCACAACAAAAACGTTGTGAAAAGGAGCATGTATGAAGTATGTGATTGAAAATGGACCGGTTTTTACAACCCTCCGTCTTGCCCTTTCAAAGGGCGAATCCTTCAAGGCCGAATCTGGAGCCATGATCAGCATGACCAGCAGTATGGAACTTAAAGCACAGACTACCGGCAAGGGTGTTTTTGGTGCTATCGGTGCAGCAATAGGCGGTGAATCCCTGTTTGCATCGATGTTTACTGCAACAGAAGACAATAGCGAACTGATCCTTGCCCCGACTGTTCCCGGAGATATAATTCCGTTCGAAATGAAAGGGAACACTCTCTTTGCCCAGGGCGGTTCCTGGCTTGCCGGATCGCCTGAACTGGAATTGACAACCCAGGGCTCCCTTAAAGCCCTGTTTTCCGGTGAAGGCCTCTTCCTTCAGAAGATTTCCGGTACGGGAGTCGCCTTCCTTAATTCCTACGGGGCAATCATACGCAAGGATCTTTCTGCCGGTGAAACCTATCGTGTTGATACCGGCCATATTGTAGCCTTCGAACAAACAGTAACCTACAAGATCCGCAAAGCCTCAAAGGGCCTGTTTGCAACCCTTGCGTCCGGAGAAGGACTTGTGTGTGAATATAGCGGACCCGGTGCAATCTGGATACAGACCAGAAATGTTCCGGCTCTTGCCCATGCAATTTCTCCCTTCCTGCCCAAAAAGAACTGATGTAACGGTGCCGACAAAGACAACTTCTGCTTTTTCGGCACCCTGTCTGTTTTTCTTTTTTCAACAATATTGATAGCAGTACCGGAGATTTGACAAGTACACGCGGGAATCGTATCATTTTTACCGGGAGATACTACCGTGCCAGATGTAACCGCCTGTCCTGAGCTTATTCAGAATGCCTTTTTCGGCTATGCCCTGCACAGTATCGTTCTGGATAAAACCAACCGCCCGGTTGACTACCGCTTTATAGAAATCAATTCCGCCTTTGAATCGCTGACCGGACTCAAGCGCGACACCATCATAGGCCGTACCGTTACCGAAGTTCTACCCGGAATTGATGCATCAGAATTCAACTGGATAGCTTTTTACGGTCGTATCGCTACAGAAGGGGGCTCTGAAACATTTGAACAGTATTCAGAAGCTCTGAACCGCTGGTACCAGGTTCAGGTCAGTTCCCGCGGAGACGGTTTTTTTGAAACCCTTTTTACGGATATCAGTACCCGCCGTGAAACCGAACGACAGTATCAAAAAGTTTCAGCCCTGTTCAGCAATCTGATCCGTCAGGTGCCCGGTTTTATCTATCAATACCGGTATTACCCGGACGGCCGAAATTGTTTTCCGTTTGCAACAGAATCAATCCGCGAGATATATGAGGTTGCTCCCGAGGATGTTATCACCGATGCCTCTATCGTCCTGTCCCGTCTTCATCCGCATGATTATGATTTCGTGCTGAAGTCGATTACGGATTCGTTTCAGACGCTGGAAGTCTGGGATTGCGAGTATCGTGTGATTCTTCCCGAGCGCGGGGAACGCTGGCTTACCGGTACGGCACGGCCGGAAAAGATGAACGACGGAAGTGTCTTGTGGCATGGATACATTACAGACTGCACTGAACGTAAATTGCGCGACCTGGAATTAGGCCGGGTAAAAGAACAGTTTGAAGTATGTATAAACGGTACCCAGGATGGTATCTGGGACTGGGATATAACCGAAGGAACGCTTTATCTTTCACCCCGATGGAAACAGATGCTCGGGTATCAGGACAATGAGCTGGAAAACCGGATTGAAACCTTTTTTTCTCTCATTCATCCGGATGACGCTGCCGGGGTTCGTTCCTATGTCGAGCGCTATCTTGCAGGTCAGATTGCACACTATTATCTTGAATTCCGCATGACCCATCGTGACGGCAGCTTCAGGTGGATTCTTGCGCGCGGAGAAGCCCTGCGCGACAGTACCGGTAGACCCGGCCGTATGGCCGGATCGCACACAGATATTACTGCAAGAAAAGCCCTTGAAGCCGAATTGCAGGCAGCCAGGGACAAGGCCGAAGCCGCAAGTCATGCCAAATCGGAATTTCTTGCCAACATGAGCCACGAAATTCGAACTCCGCTTAACGGGGTTATCGGCTTTACCGAGCTGCTCCTCGCCATGCCGCTCGGAGACCTGGAACGCCAGTATGTAGAAAATGCCCATACCTCGGGAAAAGCTCTTTTGGCCATCGTCAGTGATGTTCTTGACCTTTCCCGTATCGAAGCCGGGCAGCTCGAGGTAGAAGTCGTCGAGTGTGATCTGGTCAGCCTCCTGGAAGAATGCATGGATATTGTCAAATATCCCGCCTCCCGTAAAGGTCTGGAACTTCTCCTTGATATCGCCGCTGATGTTCCCCGGCGTGTATGTACCGATCCGCTTCGTCTGAGTCAAATTTTGATGAATCTGCTGGGTAATGCGGTTAAATTTACCCCATACGGAGAGGTTGAGCTGAAGGTTACGATTGTAGAGCATGCTGAATCTGCTGTGTGGCTGGAATTGTCTGTTCGCGACACCGGAATAGGCATTGAACCTGCCCGCCAGGAAAAACTGTTTCAGGCGTTTTATCAGGGCGATACATCAATGACGAGGACCTATGGCGGCAGCGGCCTGGGTCTGGCAATCTCCGGCAAACTTGCAGCCATGATGGGCGGTAACATCACCTTTACAAGCACCAGCGGCGAGGGTTCTGTTTTTATGTGCACACTTGAATGTGCAATCCCTGACAGCGGTTCCGTACATGCCGGCGATCCTGCACCGGAAAAAACTGACCGGCCTTTTGTGTGTGGCTCCATTGTTCTTGTTGATGATAACAAGCGTTCCCGTGCCATTTTGACCGGGATGCTGAAGACCCGTGGTATTCATGTTGCAGCTTTCCCTGACGGACGCAGCGCTATAGCTGCTAACTCTGGCGATGCTGTCAGTGCCTTTATTGTTGATCTGGAAATGCCGGTACCGGACGGCATCGAAACGGTCAAGATTCTGCGCAACCGGCTGGGTGAACAGGCAGCCGGGGTTCCCGTGTATCTTCTTCACAGCGGAGTTATCGACCAGGAATTGCTGGATCGTTGTACTCAGGCCGGTATTACCGGCAGGCTTTCCAAGCCGGTTAAAACAGCCGAGCTTGATGCTATGCTCGCCCGGCTCGCATCAGGAACCGCTGCGGTCGATATGGAAAGCAGAATCACCAGCGGCCCGGATCAAGGCGCTGCTTCAATTTCTGCATCAGCGCCGTCTGTCGCCCCCCCGTTTGAGATCCTTTCGGGAATCCGGCCCCGTATTCTTGTTGCGGATGATGTTGCGCTGAATATGTTGCTTACCCGTACCCTTGTACAGCGCTTTATACCCGAAGCCCGTATCATCGAAGCGGTGGACGGACAGGAAGCACTTCGTGCTTTACAGGAACAATCACCCGACCTCTGTTTGATGGATATACAGATGCCCAGGATTGACGGCCTGGAGCTTACACGGCGTTTTCGCGAAACTGAAGCAAAAACAGGCGGACATATACCTGTTATTGCTTTAACCGCCGGGGTGGTTCAGGGTGAACGTGAAAAAGCAAGCCAGGCTGGTATGGACGACTTTATCGCGAAGCCGGTTGACCCTGAACGGCTGTTTGACATACTGAAGCGTTATTTAGCAGGATGCTGACAAGCATCGAGTTTGTCAGCATCCTGCTAGTGAAACAGGAATAAAAAAAAGGCTGTCCCGGGATCAGTTTCCCGGAACAGCCCTGTCAGCTTATTCGCTTCTTGATTTTTTTTCCTGTTTTTCCTTTCGCTTCTCTTTCAGGGTCAACACAGGTTTTTTCTTTTCCTGAGCCTTGGGTTTATCCTTTCCTTTCGCCATAGTAACACCTCCTTGAATGGTGCATGCACCCTCAGTATACGGCGTTTTACGGTTTTTGCAAGACTGATAATACCGGTTTTGCCGATCCCGGAAGAAATAAAAAAGCCCATCCGGTTGGATGGGCTTTTCGCTCCCCCGAGGTGATTCGAACACCTGACCCAGTGGTTAACAGCCACTTGCTCTGCCGGCTGAGCTACAGGGGAAAGACGCTTGCATGCAAGCTGCCTGTTCATCAGGCGATGATGAAAGTACCAGATTTACGTAAAAATGTCAAGCACGCCCGATATTTTTTGGTATTCCGGTCAGGTAAATACGGGCGCTGTTACTGCTGTGAAAGCCCTGCTGCCATGCGAACGCGTTCTCGTACTTCCACGATGATTGACTCGTATTTTGCCTCAATAGCCGAACGATTACGGTTAAGCAGATTCATGTATTCGCTGTCCTGCTCCGGTTCAAGATTTACAGTCTGTCCGTAACGTTTTGCAAGTTCCTGCTGCTTTGCGCGCAAGCGCGGAAGAAACTGCTGACGCAGGGCCTGTTCCATCTGTTCTTTTTCTGCCGTGTACTGATCAAGTATCCGGGCCAGCCGCGAAAACAGAATTCCCATTTCTTCACCGGGCAGCAGCATCTCGAGGGCCTCGCCGATACTGTGTATTTTTTCGGTCGATTCTCCCGGAGCAGGTATATGTGTTGCCGCAAGAACAATAGATACAAATCCTTCAACAAGAAGGTTTTTGTCTGCATCGGTACGGTTATTTAAAAGTACCCGGAGGGCGTTTTTATCCCCACCTGCAAGCCATGATGTGGCAGCTTTCTTCCCTTCGGTTTTAAGCTCCTGTGCGTTCAGACTTTCCCTGGATACAGAAATATCCTTTGTTTTTTCCAGCGCAATATCCAGCGCCGAACGTATTTCTCCCATCAGTTCCTCCATTTACCGGTGCCATGGTTGTTATACACACTGCACAGATCAGCCCCCTGCGAGGGTAATGCACTTTTTCTGTGAAGATCTGTCTTTAAATATACAGGCAGAGCCGGTCAAAAGGCAATCAACCCCCAGATCATGGGCTTCGGTTGGTACCTCGTCGACTATCTGCCAGGGCCAGCACCAGCCGGCGATGATCAGTGAATCCTGCGCCGGGGCAAGTTCGGCAAGCAGGCGGTCATAATAACCTCCGCCCCGGCCCAAGCGTCTGCCGTTGTGATCAAAAGCCAGTCCGGGAACACATACAACACGCGGTCCCTGTGTGCTGTCAAGCAGACTGACCTTCTCCCAGCAGGCCGGGGGCTCGGGAATTCCCTTGAATCCGGCTTCAAGCTGATCAAAAGCAGCCTGCGGGTGAGTACAGCGGGGTATCAGG
Source organism: uncultured Treponema sp. (assembly GCA_964641135.1). GTDB lineage: Bacteria > Spirochaetota > Spirochaetia > Treponematales > Treponemataceae > Teretinema. The sequence continues at coordinate 6,902 of CAZXJV010000044.1, forward strand.
TGGAAAACAAGATCCTTACCGTCAACACGGGGCAGGGCGACAGGGATGCCCCTGCTCAAAAAGTATTCGGCACCAGACCGTGTCGGGCGTTCGCCCCCTGTTGCGCAAAATAACAATACTGTTCCCGGCCAGTGTTCCATCCAGGCGGGTATGCCATGATCTGATTCACCTTCGCTGAAGGTTTTGGCGAGCCGGGAACGCATTACAGTGCGCAGTTCTTTTTTGTGCCCGGCTACGCTCATGGCAGCAGTTCTTGATAGCGCTCTTTAAGGATGATAACACAATCAGTCAGCTGTGCACGCCCGCGCACAATGTCCTCGGCAAGTGCATGGCAATTGGGTGCACCGCAGCAGCCGCAGTCCAGTTGGGGCAGGTCTGTATAAATCCGTTCCATATCGTCCATCATTTTAAGCGCCGTCTGATAATCAGGATCAAGTGTCAGGGCAGGACGGGCAGGATAGTCATGATGTCTGAAACACTCATCCTCACCGCAGCGAGCAGGGGTGTTATCTGCGGTACCGGGTACTGAAGGCTTCGTATCCGGTACCGGTTTTTGTATATCCTTCCCGGATGCTTCCCGGGTACGGATTTCGCGGCGTTCAAGCGAATCTCGTGCCAACACAGGATCGCGTACCGTTAATGGACCGCCGACGCAGCCTTCGCGGCAGGCCATGAGCTCAAGAAAGTCGATATCGGTTAATTGTCCGTCTTCTACTGCGCTCAGGATTCGGGTAACGGCATCTATACCGTCAACGGCCAGATAGCGCAAGGGCATGGTTCCAGCTGTTGCAGCTGCTTCTCCCCTGGCCCGGCCCCAGGCCAGTTCTTCGCAAGCTGGTTCTGGTATACCCGGTGCGTCAATGAGTGCCGTTTCGCCGTTTTCGGCACGGTGCTTAAGGGCGTTCAAAACAGGCAGGTACAAGTCTTTCAGGCTGAATACCCCGTCGACCGATGATTGTTCGTTTCCAAGCGGCCAGCGGGCTTCGGTAATTTTACCCGAGCATGGACTGAGAAAAAAGGCTGCGGTATCATCGCCCCGGCGGCGCTTTGCCAGACGGGCTGCAAGTTCCATCGGAGCTATCAGTGGTTCAACCTGACCCAGAAGGCTTGGAAAACGTATCTGAATATATTTGATGATTGTGGGACAGCTTGAAGAAATAAGCGGGCGGGTGCGGTCCTGCTGCGACAACAGCCGTCGGGTTGCCCGTACAATGGGACCGGTCGCGCTTGCAACGGGAAATACGGCATCGAATCCTATGTCTACAAGGGCACGGTGTATGGCCCGTACGCTCCATCGTCCTTCAAACTGCCCGTAAAGAGACGGGGCCGGAAGTGCGACCTTCACCTTTTTCCCCCAGGGTCCCTGCGGACCAAGAATTGAAAGCTGGTCTACGGTCGCCTGTTTTGCGTGGTTAGGGCAGCGCCGGATACATTCACCGCAGTCTATACAGCGCTCTTCAAGGATACGCGCTTTTCCGTCGCGGACGCGTATGGCTTCTACGGGACAGCTGGTTACGCAGATTGTGCAGCCTTTACAGTCTGCTTCGCTGAGCTGGACTGAATGATAGCGATTGGATCCCTGTTCGCTCATGGAGTGTCCGGCAAGCGGATATGCATGGTTACCGTAGTGCCTTTTCCGGGTGCACTGTCTATAACCAGTTCGTCGCTGTTGGATTTCATGTTGGGAAGGCCCATGCCTGCACCGAAACCGAGCTGCTGAACGAGCTCGGGTGCGGATGACCAGCCGTCCTGCATGGCCTGATCAAGATCGGCAATACCGGGTCCGTTGTCCTTCATTACGATGGTTATGCCGTCGGTCGCTATATCAACATCGGCTTCTCCGCCGCCAGCATGGATAACCATGTTGATTTCCGCCTCGTACATGGCCACTGCTGTACGTTTGACCAGTTCGGCAGGCAGGCCGAGCCGCTGCAGATGTTTTTTTATTTCTGCAGATGCCTCGCCGGCGCGTGAAAAGTCGTCTCCGGAAACGGTGTAGTGAAAATGCATGCGCGTTCTGTTAATCGATCGCCCGGATTCCGCCGGTGCGTACACCTGCTTCATAGAGCTTGCCGCAGGCAAGAAACAGCGGCAGCTTGCTTTTAAGCAAGGCTATGCCGTTTTCACGTGCCATGTCGATCATTTCCTGATTGGGCGATTTTCCCCGAACAAAGCAGATGGCCTGTATATCCATAAGGATAGCGGTACGAATAACCTGAACATTGATCAGGCCGGTCAGAAGCAATACCTGTTCCTTTACAAAGGCCATTACGTCGCTCATCAGGTCCGCACCGCAGGCGGATTGTATTTCAATATCGCTGCGTTCAGGCAGATGCACAATTTCGGCCTCAAGGGCTTTCTGTACTTCCAGGATAGTCATGACAAACAGAATATCATGCAAGCGTCCTGCCGTAAAGCAGAATACGCTTATTCGTGTGCCGGAACAGCGCGTTGTAGCAGGAGCATATCGGCAAGTACCAGGGCCGTCATTGCTTCAAGTACGGGAACAATTCGCGGACACAGGCATACATCGTGGCGGCCGTGTACTTCGATTTCGGTTTCGGTTCCGCTGGTGTCGATGGTTTTTTGCGCATGGCTGATGGATGAAACCGGTTTGACTGCTGCCCGGTAAAAAATGTCTGCACCGGTTGAAAGTCCGCCAAGAATGCCTCCGGCGTTGTTTGTTACAAAGCAGGGGCGTCCTGTTGTGCTGTCTATACGCATCGGGTCGTTCCAGGTACTGCCGGTTGCCCCGGCACAGGCAAACCCGCCGCCGAACTCTATGCCTTTAACAGCACCCACAGAAAGGACAGCCTTTGCAAGGCATGCATCCAGTTTGTCAAAAACCGGTTCGCCAAGTCCTGCGGGAAGCCCGGTTGCACGGCAGGCAACGATGCCGCCGCAGCTGTCGCCTTCTGCTTTCAGGGCGACAATACGGTCCAGCATGGCCTGTGCAGCCTCGGGATCGCAGGCTCTCATCGGATTTTGTTCAATCGCGTCAGCATTAAAGTGCGTACAGCTTATTCCGGCGGCCTGTTCTGTCCATGCCTTGACTGTGATTCCGTGGCGGGCCAAAAAGGCTTTTGCAACGGCGCCTGCTGCAACCCTGGCTGCTGTTTCCCTGCCTGAAGACCGTCCTCCGCCGCGGTAGTCGCGTATGCCGTATTTTTCCTGGTAGGGATAGTCGGCATGGCCGGGGCGGAATTTGTGTATGATATCTCCATAATCCTGTGAACGCTGATTTGTATTACGGATCAGCAGTGCAAGGGCTGTACCGGTTGTTTTTCCTTCAAAAACGCCTGAAAGAATCTCGGCTGTATCGTTTTCCTTGCGGCTGGTCATAGCCGGATTAAGCCGGCCCGAACGTCCGGTTCCGTCAGAATCGGCGGCATGGGCACCCGGGCGGCGGCGGTCAAGGTCTTTTTGAATATCGGCGGCCGACAGCTCAAGTCCTGCCGGGCAGCCGTCTATGATGACGCCGAGGGCAGGCCCGTGGCTTTCTCCGAAGGTGCTTATTTTAAACAGTGTGCCGAAGCTGTTGCCTCCCACATTATTCCCCTTTTTCGCGTTTTTTTCGGGTTTCTTCGGCCTTGCGGCTGATCCGGTTCCACACCCCTGCAAGACCCATGGCTTTTTTTGCTGCGTTCAGGGTTGCCCTGGCTTCTTCGCGCATTCTGAGGGTGCCGTTGTAAATAATTTCATCAACCAGACCGGTTTGGGCTTCAAAGCGGGCTCTGCGCTCGCGGACAGGATCCAAAAAGGCGTTGAGTGCTTTGGCAAGTTTTTGCTTGACTTCAACATCGCCTACTGTACCGTTTCTGTATCTGGTTTTAAGGTCTTCTACTTCGGCCTTGTCCGGATTAAAGGCATCATGATAGATGAATACCGGGTTGCCTTCCACAGTGCCGGGAACGTCGGCGCTTGTGCGGTTTGGATCGGTAAACATGCCGTTTACCTTTTTTGTTACGGTTTTTTCGTCATCAGACAAAAAGATTGCATTGTTAAGACTTTTGGACATCTTGGCCTGTCCGTCGGTTCCTACCAGAGAACCAAGATCACTGACCATAACATCGGGAATGGGGAAGGTTTCCCCGTACATAAAGTTAAACCGTTTGGCAATCTCGCGGGTCAGTTCAACATGGCTTTCGTTGTCTTTGCCGACCGGTACCAGATGGGCACGGGGTAACAGAATATCGGCCGATTGAAGGACCGGATATCCCAGAAGACCAAGGGGCAGTTCCGACAGGTTGGCATTTTTTGCCATGTCTTTTATGGATGGTATGCGTTGAAGGCGGGGCAGGGTAACAAGATCCGAAAAAAACAGATTCAGTTCAGCTACCTCTGGTACCGCTGACTGAAGATAGATCACTGATTTTTCCGGGTCAATTCCGCACGCCAGATAATCAAGTACCATCTGCCGGACATTGTCTGCCAGTTCTTCAATATGCTCTTTTTCGGGTTTGGTAGTCAGTGTATGAAGATCCGCGATGATAAAAAAACATTCGTATTCGTCCTGCAAGCGGACGCGGTTTGCTATTGAGCCGACATAATGTCCCAGGTGAAGGCGGCCGGTCGGGCGGTCGCCGGTGAGGATGCGTTTTTTGGTGTTTGTATCCATAGTGAGCAAAGAATACCATCTATCCGATACAGTTTTCAAGGGTGGCTGCAAAACAGCCGATACCTGTAGCATGAAGAACGCGGTGTTTCTGACAGTACTGTTTTGTCTCGTTTCAGGTCTTGCCGCACAGGATCTGAGAATCGGTCCTGAAGATATACGCATCATACAAAGCCCTGATGGCGGGTATCATCTGTATATCAAAAAAAAACCTGATATTCAGTCAGTTCTTTTAACCGAAAGTACACGGGATCCAAGCCATCAAGCAGCCAGTTATGCATACCGGGCGCCCGAATGGAATCCGGTTAATGGTGATGAAAAACGTATGCTGGACGGACAGTTTATACCTCCGGAAAGCCGGATTTTCAGTTTGATAGACTCTACCCCCGAAACCCGAACACCCCTTGGCGAAGCCTTTCATATCTGGATTCCATGGGTTTTACAATACGGATATTCCTGGACACGGCACGGGGAGACTCAGGTGCTTGATGGTACCTATATAAACATCAGGGCATTCAGCAAACCGTATGGAGACTATACAGGGAAATTCCTTGATAACCCGTACAGGCTGCGATTTACCCAGAAACCGGTGGAACAGCCGGCTCCCGATAGTGTTCAGTATAGCAAGGGAGCTGTTGAAAAATTTTCTTCATTGGCGCAAGCCACGAACGGCCGTATGCACTATGCACAGGGGCCTGAAGACTTGATACCGTTGATCCGGGCCAACCTTGAACCGGCCGGCAGCCGTGGTCTTGATCTGATTGTGGTTCTTGATGCAACCGAAAGCATGATTGATGATATCGACGAAATCAGGCGCAGTATCATCCCTGTGCTGGAAGATGTTCTTGTACCCTGGCCGTCCTGGCGTATAGCTCTGGTTTTATACAAAGATTATTTTGATGACTTTCTTACAAAGAATGCCTGTGCGTTTACAAATGATCTTGGGGTATTCCGCAGAGCATTGTCGTCATTCCGTGTTCAGGGCGGACGGGATATACCGGAAGCGGTGTATGAGGGTCTGGATGCGGCTCTTGCCTATCCCTGGGCCCGTGAAAATGAAAAGCGCATAATTCTGATTGGTGATGCTCCACCTCATCCCAAACCACGGGGCAGGGTAACTGAACAGGGCGTGCTGTCCAGGGCGGCAGAGCTCGATGTGCAGATTGACGTTATCATCCTGCCTCACGGCTCTACGGATTGACAGTGCGGATCCGCAGATGCGCGAATCCGCATAAGCGCGGGGCATTTCATCCGCGCGGTTACGTTTTTTTTACTCGTCTGCAGGGATGCGGCGCAGGTCATTGCGCGCAAGAACGTAATATTTTGCCGGGAGGGTGTTCGGCTCGTTATCATGGTACCGGCTCATTATCTCTTCCAGCATTTCACGGGCTTCGTCCCAGCGTTTTTGCCGTACCCGCAAGTGGGCAATCTCGAACTCGGCAGCTGTAAGTACTGAAAGATCTGTTCCGAAGCGGTTGATAATCAGTTGATAATACACTTCAGCTGCTTTGAGGTTGTTTGAGTCCAGGGCGTTTTGGGCGCGGAGGTTCAGCTCGGCTACACTGAGATCTGGCGGAATACTGGCCGGATCCGGAACAGTAGCACAGGACACCAGCAGTACCAGTACAGCCAGTGCCGCAGATGCGGATTTCATGATGTCTTTCATCAGGTATCAGTCCTTATCGTAAACTTCGTCGCGTATGGGCAGCGTTTTTTTAAGATCGCGGATAAATTCGCCCGCATCACCCATATCTTCGTATGAATCACAACAATCAATACTGCGCCGGGTAACAGTAAAATACTTATACTGCTTTTCACCGCCCAGTTTTTTGCGCCATTTACCTGCGTCGCACCGTACCCTCAGGTAAAACTGACCCGAGGTGTCGGCCGGAGCGGGAACCAGTTTGCAGTGAATGCAGTTTGCGCAGTAAATCTTGCTGGTGTCAATGTCCTCATCCAGGTCAAAAGCCGTTTCCGGCGCGATCCGTTCAGTTACAGACATCAAAAACCCCCTTTTTTTATCATTAAATAGTATCACGGCTGAATCGGGCCGTCAACAGACGGTCGGTCAGTACCATATTCAATAAAAATTTCTACTCTGCGGTTGACAGCCCGTCCGCTTTCCGAGCTGTTGTCGGCTGCCGGACGGGTGCCGCCGAAACCGGTGGCAGTGATGCGGTCGCCGGAAATCCCTCGTCGAATCAGTTCTTCACGTATCGTCAGCGCTCGTTCAAATGACAGGTTCAACTCACCTGCAGGCCTGCCGACGCTGGCGGTGTGTCCTTCAATACGGAATGAAGCCCGGGGGCCGGCGAGCATAAGGGCATCAGCGACTACGTCAATACGGCCTGCTTCTTCTTCCAGAATGACGGCAGAGTCTGCTGCAAAGCGGATATTGCTGACAGTGATCTTTTGGCCTTCCCAGCTGTCTGTGAACCTGACATCCGGGATAGGTCTGCGGCCAAGGTTGCGTTCAATGCTGTCCCTGACAAAATAATAGTGTTCATCCCGCCAGGGCCCAAGACCCGATCGTTCCAGTATTTCCTGATCAAGAATAATCACAATTTTGCCTTCGGCAAGCAGGGTTCTATTAGCTTCGCTGGTAACGATACGGAGGTAGTCTTCCATCGCGATGACCGGATCTGTTCTATATTGGCCGAATACCCCGCGGGCAGTGATCCGTAATGGATCAACACCTATCCTGTCCCGATAGGTGCGTTCATCAAGCGATGACGAATAGCGTACAACACCTGAACTGCGGGCAATCAGCGGTTTGACTGAGTTGCGTTCGAACAGAAGATCCATCCCGGAATTCCAGATTTTGGGAAACAGGGCGGGGTTGACGTGATCGGCAACAAATTCTCCATGTACCGGCAGGGCACCGCGTGCGTCGATGATAATACCGGTCCATGCTCTTGTGGAAATCCGTTCAAGGGGGATCGGCGGCACCCAGACCGATGTATGCCTGATAAACAGCGCTCCGATCCGGTGCAGGCTTATACGGTGATCCATAGCCGCTTCACCAAGATCACGGCTTATCCATGGCGGGCTTTTTGTTCCCCGGTCAATTTCGGCAGTGATGTCCGCAAGACTTACCCGTCCTGAAAGGACAGCCGTTCCCAGTTTTTCCGATGAATCAACCTGGATGGCAAAAAAGGTGTCTTTTAACAAGGCAGGCAGGTCCATATCCAGTTTTTGAAGAGCCATATTTCTGCCTGACGGCATGCTTATCTTGCTGCGTTCAATATCCAGTGAAGCCCGCGATCGAATCAGTCCGGTTTCCCAGTTTACAGACGAGTTTATGCTCAGAGCCTGTTCCTGTGCGGAAAGGATTGAGGATGCGCAGATGAAGAGCGCAAAAAAGGCGCTTCTGAATTGCATGTAGATACTCCTGACAAGCGTCGAGTGTGTCAGCACCCTGCTGCCTTTTGCAGGCTTGTGTCACCGGCAACAGGGCCTGACAGGTTCCCGTTACAGTATCGGCACCCGGAGCGTCATACCTGACCGCAGAACCGAATTTACTGTGATATTATTCTGTTCTGCCAGGGTTTCAACCTGAATTCCGTAGGCAAGGGCGATTGACCACAGCGTATCACCGGACTGGACAATATAGCGGCCGGAAAAATCGAGAGTGTCCGGATCTCTGTTTCCCGAGTAAGCAGAAACCTTGCGGATGGCAGGTACAACGATCGTACTTCCGATCCGCAGGGTATTCGGCCGCAAGCCGGGATTGTGCTGAAGAATCATATCGACGCTGACCCCGTAATGCCGTGACAGGGCGTATACTGTGTCGCCGGAACGTACCCGGTACATGTAATACTCAAGAAGCATCTTGTCGCTCGTTTCCAGTACCCGTCTGGTATCCTCAACGCGGTTTGCAGGAACCCGCAGGGCATAAGACGCATCAGGAGGGGTTATTCCGTAGGTAAGAGCGGGATTTGCAGATTTAAGGACTGCCGGTTCAAGGCCCAGTTCGCGGGAAAGAATGGCAAGGTCTATCGCACGCTTTACCGGAATAGTTTCGGTCGGGACAACAGATTCCGTGTCTCCCCAGTCTATACCCCAGTGTTCGTGTGCGGAAAGTATTTCAGCAATTGCAAGGAATTTCGGTACGTAGTGTATCGTTTCGGTCCGGAAGTATCCTTTTTCGGAGAGGTACCAGTAATCCGCCCGTCCACCGGCCTGGATAGCCCGTCTTGTTGCCCCGAGACCGCAATTGTAGGCAGCGAGGGCCAAAGGCCAGTCACCGAGGACCTTATAGTTTTCATTCAGTTTACGCACTGCCGCTGTTGTTGAAAGCCAGGGATCCCGGCGTTCATCCATCCAGTCGGTGATGCGCATATTGAAGCCGCCGATGCTGTTTTTCATGAACTGCCAGATACCGGTTGCCCCCGAGCGGGAGACAGCTGTTGGCAGATAGGATGATTCGATAACCGGCAAAAAAAGCATGCTTTTGGGAATTCCCTCACGTTCAATTTCTTCCATGATGTATTGTCGCCAGGGAAGCGAGCGCTGCATTACAGCAGACAGATATGAAAGCCCTTGGGGGCTTGTGTACTGTTCGCGGTAGCGCCTGACCAGGGGGTGATCCGGTACCGGCAAGTCCATCATGGTATATGGTGTAGTGTGAGGAGGTGTAGCCGTTTCGTTTGTTTGTTCCGGGACTGATGGTGATGGCAGTTCAACAGGATGATCGCTTTGTGCAGCAAGGGGAATCAGGGACAGAAAAAAAAGCGTACAGCAGCAGTAATATATGCGCATTACAGTTTTTCCCCATAATAAATACCGGCCCATTCCCAGCGTCCGTGGATTTCCGGATCAGCGGGAAAGTTAACTTTGCGGAAATACAGATACCAGGTCGAAACATATTGATTCCATCCGACTGTACGCAGATAGGCCTCATTCGGATTTGATGAAGCATCCAGGTTTTCGTTATAGCGTATCCTGTTTCCGCCCATAAAGTCACGCATGTTAAAATCGACCTGGGAGTTGCTGTCGCTTGCTTCCTGTTTCCAGGACATGGCAAAAAAGTTTACTTTTGCGCGATACCTTTCCAGGGCCCGGTGGTTGTAGGAATTGATGGCTCCTTTAATTGCTGCTACCAGCTCATCAAGGGTTTCAAAAGTCCAGTCCTTTGCAGATGAGTTGTAATCTACCAGCCGCTTGGCATACTCCCATGCGTCAGGGACACCGGGAATGGTGATGTCAAAACGGCCGTAGCCCAGAAACTGGGAGTAGGTTTTAATAGCGAGTTCCCATTCACCGAGACGCTCATAGGAACGTGCCAGTAAAAAATAGGAGCGGGGCAGGTTAATTTCCGGGGAGAAGCGTGTTATAAGGTCGGTGTAGTGCTGTACCAGTGCTTCATGATTTGTGCTGATTCTGATCAGATGTTCCAGACAGATACGGTGGACTGAACTGTCCCCGACAGTAAGGTCGGGACAGGTTGCCAGTATGCGTTCAAAGTAGTATTCAGCGATACGGGGAGCGTTGTTTTCCAGGTAGGCTGCGGCAACCATCAGGAGCCAATAGGCGTTGTACGGATCTTCGGGGTTTGATTCGACCGAAGTAGTCAAAAAATAGATCAGGCTGTTATGACGGTCCCCGGATCGAAGGTTTCCTGCAATCTGGTTCATGACAGCAAACCGGGTTTCTGTATCCAGAGAGCGGTTATCCAGCAACCTGATCAAAGAACGCTGTTCTTCACGGTTGCTGTGTAGTCCTGTAAGAAGATAGCTGCGGTTTTCATGATGGCAGGCTGCCAGTCCGGTCAGCAAGAGCCCCGCCAGCACAACCGCCCGGAACGGTGAAGTTTGCACGAAGGAATACTAACATGTACCGCTTTCTATTGGCAAGACCGCGGCTTTGCGTTAGTATGTAAAAGGAGAAGGTACACATGGGCACCCGGGATTTGATTAAACGATATTTCCTCCGTCTTACCGCAGTCATTTTGCCTGCCGGTACACTTATCGTAACTGTGCTGGCAACACTTATGATGGTCTTCGGGTATCGCTTTACTCCTTTTGTTATGCCTGTTGTATGCCTTGTATTCGGTTATTTTTCCCTGTATGTAGCCGTCCTGGAAAAACGGCGGGCCAGATTTTATTTTTCCGGCAGTTTTCTGGTCATGATCGGATTACTGTTGCTTTTGATTGATTATGGTTTTCTTGAATTGAAGCTGCAAAAACTCTGGCCTGTTCTTGTGTTGTTTAGCGGCATAGCCCTTTTGCCTGCCGGAATAAACCGCTATCACCGGGCACATCCGGTATATCTTGTTCCTGCTGTCACTTTTATGGGCTTGGGTACAGTTTTTTTTCTTTTTACTTCGGACGTTATCACTGTTCCTCTGCGTTCATTTGCAGTCTGGTGGCTTCCCCTGGCGCTTTTGCCTGTGATCGGGGTATTTCTGTCAAGCTATTTTTATCGCCCCGGCAAGGCTCCGCCGCATGATGAACAGAGCTGAGCGCGCTGTATGTATCCTTGTGGTGCTTGCCCTGGCAGTATCCTGCCGCAGTATTCCATCCAGTTCAGATAACAATACCGGCAACCGGCAGGTTATTCTGTCGGGATCGGGAGATAAAGAGGGCCGTAATTCGGTTTCTCCTGCAGCCGCAGCGTCCGGCCAGGGGACTGTGTTGACCGTTCCATCTGCTGACAGGCTCCGTCAGGGAGCAATTGACCCTGCGGTGTTGCGTTTGCTTGAGCGCGGCAGTCCCGAGAGTCTTCGGGCCGCTGCGGCCCGTATTCGTACTGCATCAGTACCGTCAGAAGGCGAGCGGATAGCCCTTGCCGTGGCCGGTGAGCTGATGAACATCCTGTATCCTCTTGAATCAATAGACTGGTCAATACCTGAAATATCCGATTCTGTTCCCTATATCGGCGCGGTCCGCTCTGCCCGGATGGGCGTATACGATTATAACACCGGAAATACCGATTTTCTGACCCTGGTTCTTCCGTCCCTGGTGATGGCATTTCCGGGAAGCGGCGGTGATTATCAGGTGGATGCCCGGATCAGTCTTGAACGGGCACAGGCAATGAACCGTGATTCTGTATTGCCTCCCCTTTTTTTGGGTCTGCTGGATGAACGTGAAGGACGCTCACGTGATGCCCTTGTTCATTTCCGTCGTGCCTGGGAACTGGATCAAAGTTCATATCCGGCTGGAGCCGGACTTGCACGTCAATTGCTGGCAATCGGTACCAATAGCGAGGCGTATACTGTTGCATCTGTATTGACCTCCCGGTATCCACAGCAGCAGTCGTTTCATGAGCTGGCGGCAATGGCAGCATTTGCTTCGGGCGACTGGAAATCGGCTGATCCCCATATCGCAGAAATCCTTCGCCGAGATCCGGGCAATACACGGTATTTGTTGATGCGGGCCAGAATTCTTGTGGAGGGTCGGGAGTATCTGCGGGCGAACTCCCTGCTTGATGCGTTTGCGACAACAAACAGAACAGACAAACAGTATCTCATTTTGCGTTCCCGTGTAGCGCGGGAGTGGAGCAGAAATCCGGCCCTTGCAGTTTCTTTTATAGAAGAAGCCTTGCGTCTGTATGCAACCGACACAGAGGTCCTGTTAAGCGCTGCTGAATTATCCTTTCAGACCGGAGGGCCCGTACGCGGGCAAACCGGCCGTCAGCTGGTAGAGTCGGTATTACAATCTGATCCGGCAAACCGTCGTGCCCTTGTATTGCTCACAGAATCTCTTATCGCGTCCGGCGAGTGGGCCCCCGGTGTTCAGCGAGCTGAACAGCTTGTAGCCCTGCAGGGCGGGGATGAGGCAAACCTCTTGCTGGCCCGGGCATATTTGGGATCCCGCCGTTTTGCCGAGTCCATATCGATCCTTCGGCAGTTGTATCAGCGTGACCGGCCGTCTGACGAAATAACATCCCTGTATCTGGAAGCCCTGGTGTCATCAGGAAATGCTTCGGCAGCACGCAGCGTGATCGCATCCCGGCTTGCAGAAGCAAACTCCGGCCTGAAAAGTGTTTTTCATTATTATGAAAGCCGTTTGACAACCGATGATGACTTGAAAGCTGCAGCATTGCGCTCAAGCCTTTTGGCCGATCCCCGCAATGCGCGGGCCCTTTTTGCCATGTACGAACTTTTCTTCAGAAAACAGGATTACCGCCGGGCACAGTATTATCTGAAACAGAACATAGCACTGGATCCGGGAAACCGCACCCTGCTGCGTTTGCAATCCGAGCTTGATGTTTTGCTTGCCCCCCAGAATTAAATACCGTATACTGTTTTTTATACCGATGCTGCGATACCCGGCCGGTATTAATACGGCGGTCGCGTGAACAGGACCCTCTTCGTTCACAGTCTGCAAGGATTTTGTAAGGAGACACTCATGAGCAAGTATGTATGTGATTTGTGCGGTTATGTGTATGATCCGGCTGTTGGTGATCCGGATAACGGTGTTCAGCCCGGTACGGCCTTTGCTGATATTCCTGATGACTGGGTGTGCCCCGTCTGCGGTGCAGGAAAGGACAGTTTTTCCGAGGAATAGGAGTTTTACATGGTTAAACGCGAGGATGCTGTTGCAACAATCGGTTACGACGGCGCTTCAGCTCTGGTAGATAAAACTGCACGGGCACGATTTGGCAGGCTTTCAGTTCAGGAGTTGATTGATGAGGGACAATACCGTGCTGCAGCAGCAGCGGCGGTACGCTCCGGTCAACGTTCTGATCTGGAATTGGTAGCCGCTGCCTACAATGCAGCTTCAAAATCCGGCTATCATGCGGAAGCCATTCCCCGTTTATTCGGGGTTGCTTCTGTAGATATCCGGCGGGTAGTGCAGCTATAACAAAATTACGTATCCGGAAAAGGAGCTGTCTGATACGCAGGCAGCTCCTTTTTTTCCGGGATCTTCCTTCTTTCTCTTAACTTGACGGGAGCGTCGCCTCCATGATACCCTGATTGCCAGATTCATTTTTTCAAGGAAGTATCAACCATGAACTTTTTACCGTTCCTTCAAGCTGCAGGCGGCACCCAGGGATCATCATTTACCATGATCATAGCCGTTGCTCTTATTTTTGCAATCTTCTACCTGTTTATCATTCGCCCGCAGAACAAAAAGCAGAAAGAGACAGAGAAGATGATCGCCGCAATCAAAAAAGGCGACAAGATTATAACCATTGGCGGAATCCATGGAGTGGTTTCCTCTACCAAAGAACAGACAGTGATTGTCAAAGTGGATGAATCATGCAAGCTTGAATTCAGCCGCTCTGCAATTGCCAGCGTAGTGAATGCTGACAAGGCCGAGAAGACCGATGCAGCCAAAGACGATTCCCAGGAATCCAAGTAATCAACATCCCGGAGTATCATCATGAGTAAAAGAAGCAGGCTGGTTGTCATCCTGGTTGTACTGGCCGTATGTTTTGCCTTTTTATGGCCGTCGGTCAACTGGTATTTCCTGACCCCGAAAGAGGACCAGGCTCTTGCCCTTGGTTCCCGCGAAAAGATCAAGGATTATGCCCGCAATATGGCAGAAAGCGATGTGCGTGCGCTTATCAGCAGTGCCCGTCGCAATGAAAGCACCCCCATCGGTGACGAGTATGCCTTTCTGAAAAAAGAGGCGGTAAAAAACTACCGCGCAACACGACGTGACGTTCCTGCCGAATGGACTGCACGCTCTGTTGTTGCAGCATTCCCGACCGAAGGCGATTTGCTTTCCGTAATCGAAAACAACTATCGCGACCGAATCCTTAAACTCAAGCAACTGCAGTCAAGTGCTGTCAAACTGGGCCTGGACCTTTCAGGCGGTATGAGTATCATTATCAAGGCAGACCTTGATGCTGCCGTCGAAATGGCTGGAACCAATGTTCAGGATCCTGCGGAATTCCGCGCCGAGGCGATGGCCCAGGCAATGGAAACCCTTAACAGCCGTATTGACCGCTTCGGACTTTCCGAGCCGGTAATCCGTCAGCAGGGAGAAGACCGTATCTACATCGAGATTCCCGGTTCTCCTGATGCAGAACGCATAAATTCGATTATCATGGGCCGGGGAATGCTGGCCTTCCACATGGTGGACGATGCTGCTACAGGCGCTTTCATGGATTATTACCGCGCAAATCCTACACGGACCTTTGACGCCGAATATAACCTCATTGATCCTTCGGTTATTCCTGCAGATACCCAGGTAATGGGACTGTATACAAAGGATACATACGGTCTTGATGAGCGCATCGGTTTTTTGGTTATAAAAAAAGAGGTTGGTCTTGAGGGACGTCACATTCAGGACGTTCAGACCCGACGTGACGAGCTCGGAAAACCCCAGGTAACCTTTACCCTCGACGGGGAGGGGACACGGATCTTTGCCGATCTTACCGCAGCCAATATCGGTAAACCCATGGCCATTGTCTCAGATGACAAGATCAAGTCGTATGCCACCATTCAGGATGCTATTCCCACCGGACAGGTCAGTATCACCGGTTTCTCGGCTGAAGAAGCCGAAAACATCAAGGCTGTACTGCGCACGGCCTGGCTCAATGTTCCCCTGCAGCTGGAAAACCAGCAGATTATCGGAGCAAGCATGGGTGCCGAGGCGATTCGCCAGGGACTGTTTGCTCTTGTCTGCGGTCTGGCAGCGGTTCTGGTTTTTATGCTTCTGTATTACCGGGGTGCAGGGTTTAATGCCTTTGTCGCCCAGGTGCTGAACATGTTTATCCTGTTCAGCGTTCTTTCTGCCCTGAATCTTACCCTGACACTGCCTTCAGTGGCAGGTATGATTCTGACTATCGGTATGGCTGTTGATGCGAATGTTGTTATCTTTGAGCGCATCAAGGACGAGCTGCGTCTTAAAAAAGGCCGCGCTGCATCCATCGCCTCCGGTTTTGAGCACGCATTCTGGGCAATTATGGACTCCAACATCACAACCTTTATAGCGGCTGTATTCCTGTCCCAGCTTGGTACCGGACCTATCCGGGGCTTTGCATACAGTCTTGCAATCGGTGTATGTTCCTCAGTTTTCACCGCACTCTTTGTTTCACGTCTGATTTTCGACTTTAACACGGATGTGATGAAAAAAGAGCATGTCAGCATCAGCTGGAGGATCAAATAATGAAAAAGCCAATCAAATTCAGCGCGCTGTTTCTTCCTGCCGTTTTATTCAGTGCGGTTCTGGTCGGCTCGGGTATCTTTGGTGCCCTGACCACCGGTTTTAACCTGGGTATTGACTTTCAGGCCGGTTTTATCGAAAAGGTACGTATTGCGCCTGCTGCCCTGACCCTTACATACCGCGGCAGTCAGGCTGTTACGGTAACGCTTGCCGGAAACCAGATAGAGGTTGTTGCCACCGGTGTTGGCTCGGATAATCAGAGTTGGGTCTTTCCTTTCAGTCAGTATCCCGATGCAGGAGCTTTTACCTCTGCAGTATCCTCGGTACCCGGTATTGCAGTTGATCTGATCGCCCCGGCAGAAACCCCGATACGTTCCCTGTTTGCCAGCGGAGATGTATCCAATCGTCTTTCCGCCCAGCCGTATCGTTTTTTCCATGTG
>CAZXJV010000045.1:0-22865 GCA_964641135.1 uncultured Treponema sp.
CTGTTTCCAAACAAATTTTACCTCTGTACGACAAACCCATGATCTACTATCCCTGATCAGTTTTGATGCTTGCAGGTATCAGAGAAGTACTGATCATCTCCACGCCACGGGATATTCCTTTTTTTCGTGACTTGTTTGGAACCGGTGAACAGCTGGGTATGAGGTTTGAGTACGCTGTACAAACAGCACCGAGAGGTTTAGCCGATGCCTTCATAATTGGTGAATCATTTCTTTCCGGCGATTCTTGTGCACTGGTTCTTGGTGACAATGTTTTTTATGGTCGGGGATTTACCGGTACTTTAAAAAATGCTGTAAAAAAGATTGATTCGGTCGGCGGCGGAGCAATTTTCGGTTATTATGTGAAGGATCCAACTTCGTATGGAGTTGTTGAATTTACTGAGGATGGAAAGGCGGTTTCGATTGAGGAAAAACCCTCCAAGCCAAAGTCACATTATGCTGTACCCGGTTTGTATTTCTATGACAATACTGTTGTACAAGTAGCAAAAAACGTTAAACCCTCTGCTCGCGGAGAAATTGAGATCACTTCTGTTAATAATGACTATCTTGAAAAGGGTGCCCTGTCTGTTGAAATACTGGGACGCGGGATGGCCTGGCTGGATACCGGTACCTACGACGGATTGCTTGAAGCCGCGAACTTTATTGAAACTGTTCAAAAAAGACAGGGTATGTATGTTTCCTGTATAGAAGAAATAGCATATTCGAATAAGTGGATAACCCGCGAAAAGCTCCTTGAAACTGCAGCTTTATACAAGACTGAGTACGGTGATTATTTGAAATATATTGCGGAGAATATCTGATATGCCCTTTACCTTTACAGAATGTCCGATAAAAGGTTTGATTGAAATTCAGCCAAAAGTTTTTGGTGACCATCGTGGTTATTTTCTTGAAAGCTGGTCAAAACGGGATTTTGCACAAGTCGGTATAGATGTTGAATTTGTTCAGGATAATCAATCAATGTCTTGTGCTGGCGTGCTTCGCGGACTTCACTTTCAGAAAAATCATCCCCAGGGAAAACTGGTTCGGGTCATTGAAGGTGAAGTATTTGATGTTGCTGTTGATATTCGTGATGGTTCTTCTACCTGGGGTTGCTGGCACGGTGTGCTTTTAAGTGCAGAAAAACAGAATCAATTCTGGATTCCGGAGGGATTTGCACATGGTTTTCTTGTGTTAAGTCCCAGGGCAGTTTTTGCATACAAATGCACTGATTTTTACTATCCCGAACATGAAGCAGGGCTTTTATGGAATGATCCCGGGATCGGTATAAAGTGGCCTGAAATAACAGCAGCAATTCAGTTATCCGATAAAGATACAAAATGGCCGGTTATAGATATTTTGAAAAAAGGATGTTCCGTATCATGATATGGTTGATTGGCAATAAGGGTATGCTCGGAACTGAACTATCTGTATTATTTGATTCTCATTCCATAGATTATACAGGAACAGACAGAGAAACTGATATTACTGATAAGTCAGCGCTTGAAAATTTTTGTGACGGAAAAAACATAACATTGATCATCAATTGTGCTGCCTATACGGCTGTTGATAAAGCGGAAGATGATCAAGAAGCGTGCATGAGGTTGAATGCATCAGCCCCGGCAATAATTGGCTCTGTAGCGAAAGACCTGAACGCGCAGGTCATTCACATATCAACAGACTATGTTTTTGATGGAACTTCCCCGCACCCATACAAACCTGATGATCCTGCTTCACCTTCAGGCATGTATGGCCTGTCCAAACACCGGGGTGAAACTGCCCTGCTTCAGGTGTGTCCTGAAGCGTATGTAATACGAACTGCATGGCTGTATGGCCGCTATGGCAGAAACTTTGTGTATACCATGCTTAAACTGATGAAAGAACGGGATTCCCTGAAGGTCGTAAACGATCAACATGGTACGCCTACCTGGACATACGATCTTTCTAATGCAATTCTTCGTATTGCACACCTTATCGATGCAGGTAAGCCGCCTGCTTTCGGTGTCTACCATTATACAAACAAGGGAGACACTACCTGGTATGAGTTTGCAAGACAGATATATGCCTCTGCCAGTGCATTACAGATTCCCTTGCGGCCATGTTTAATAAACCCTTGCACTACTTCAGAATATCCGACAAAGGCGCGACGGCCTGCCTGGTCGGTCCTGGACAAGTCAAAGACTGAACAGAACCTGGGAATTGATATACCTGAGTGGAAAACCAGTCTTGAATGTTTTCTTTCGTCAGTTAAGGCGGATTTGACCGGGTTACTGGAAACATTCAGCTGAAAACGTATATACTGGTAGAGGTATTATAGTCTTAAAAAAAAGCACTGTGCCTACGCAACACAGGGCTTTTTTTTGGCTTCTAATAACCTTTAGATCGGGATTAGTTCTTTATCACGATTCTTGATAAAAAGCAGGAGCAGATATGTCAAATTCACGTAAACTGGAAAATATCCTTGTAACAGGCGGAGCAGGGTTTATTGGATGTAACTTCATACATGTACTTCTTGAAAAAACACCTGGTTTTTCCGGAAGAATCATCAATCTTGATGCCCTCACCTATGCCGGAAACGCCTTAAGCCTTTCAGATATTCAGGAAAAGCATGGCGGTACCCGGTATTTTTTTGAACATGCCGATATTTGTGACCGAACAGCCGTTGAGTCAATTTTTTCACGATATAACATTGATACAGTTATTCACTTTGCAGCCGAGAGTCATGTTGATAGATCCATTCTTGGACCGGAAGCCTTCATTAAAACCAATGTAATGGGCACTTTTACACTTCTTGAGGTTGCACGCTCTGCCTGGAAAGCGGATGATTCGATTCGGGATGATGTACTGTTTCATCACATCAGTACCGATGAAGTTTACGGTTCTCTTGGGGACACAGGTTTCTTTACTGAAACAACACCCTATGATCCCCGCTCACCGTATTCCGCAAGCAAGGCTTCAAGCGATCATCTTGTTTTTGCATATCATCATACTTATGGTATGCCGGTTACTCTTTCAAACTGTTCAAATAATTACGGACCATATCATTTCCCCGAGAAACTTATACCGTTGATGATATTGAATATACTGTCGGGAAAACCGCTTCCCGTATATGGGGATGGAAAGTACATCCGCGACTGGCTTTTTGTTGAGGATCATAATACTGCAGTCTGGGAGATTGTAAATCATGGAAAAACCGGTGAGAAATACAACATCGGCGGTGAGAATGAGTGGGAAAACATTACGCTTCTGCATAAGCTGATCGACATTGTCTGTGCAAAGGCTGGTCTTGATTCAGAAAAAGTTCGCCAGACCATTACACATGTCAAGGATCGTCCAGGACACGACCGGCGTTATGCCATAGACTGCTCAAAGCTCAAGAAGGAGCTTGGTTGGTCTCAAAGCGTTACCTTTGAACAGGGTCTTTCCCGAACGGTCGACTGGTATCTGAATAATAATAAATGGGTCGAAACGGTACGTAGCGGGGAATACCAGAACTGGATATCTGAAAACTATTCAACAAGATAACAGTCTTTTACAGCAGGAGCGATTTATATATGCAAAATCGATCATATTCGTATGCATTAAATACCCGCGCACTTGTAACCGGTGGTGCAGGATTTCTTGGAAGCCATTTATGTGACAGATTAATACAGGAAAAATATGATGTTATCTGTCTTGATAATTTTTTTACCGGACAGAAACGCAATGTGTCACATCTGATTGGTAATCCTTACTTTGAATTGGTTCGTCATGATGTAACCTTCCCGTATTATGTAGAAGTTGACAGGATTTTCAATCTTGCATGTCCTGCCAGCCCGCCACATTATCAGCATGACCCTGTTCAGACGACTAAAACGAGTGTTCATGGAGCAATAAATATGCTCGGACTCGCCAAACGTGTTGGTGCTCGAATACTTCAGGCATCTACCAGTGAAGTGTATGGTGACCCTTCTGTGCATCCCCAAACAGAAGACTATTGGGGAAACGTCAATCCTATCGGATTAAGATCTTGCTATGATGAAGGAAAGCGATGTGCCGAAACGCTATTCTTTGATTATTTCCGTCAGCATTCTGTAGAAATCAAGGTAGTACGAATTTTCAATACGTATGGTCCAAGAATGCATCCTAATGATGGTCGAGTTGTAAGCAACTTTATTATGCAGGCTTTGCGGGGTCAAAATATTACAATTTATGGAGATGGACAACAAACACGTTCTTTCTGTTATGTAGATGATTTAATAAGTGGTTTTATGAAAATGATAAATAGTCCAGCTGATTTTACCGGCCCTGTTAATCTGGGTAATCCTGGTGAGTTTACTATGCTTGAACTGGCAGAAAAAATCCTGGGCATTATTGGGGGTAAATCCAAGATTGTATACGAAACATTGCCTGCCGATGACCCCAGACAACGCAAACCTGATATAACGCTTGCTGAAAAAAATATTGATTGGCATCCGGTTGTTGATCTTGAAACCGGATTGAAAGAAACAATTTTCTATTTCAGAAACCTGCTCAAGGAATTATAACTCAAGTGGATTACTGAAAAACATATTTTGTTTTTCAGTAATCCATATTACTTACCAGAAACCATAAATGCGGTCTAAAGTTAAAGGAAAGAAAATGAAAACAATATATCTTGGAATGACCGGCGACATAATTCACCCCGGTATTATTAACATTATCAGAGAAGCAGAAAAATACGGCGTAGTTATGGTGGGCTTATTGACCGACGCAGCCATAGCCGCAAACAAACGCCTGCCCTACCTGAGCTATGATCAGCGCAAGGCGGTAATTGAGAATATCAAGGGTGTTGCAACTGTTGTACCCCAGGAAGACTGGAGCTATGTTCCCAATCTGAAGCGCTATAAACCTGATTATATCATTCATGGAGATGACTGGAAAACAGGACAGCTCAGCAGAATCCGGGAGGAAGTCTTTCAGGTAATGGCAGAACAAGGCGGTCAGGTGATTGAAATTCCCTATACCCAGGGTATCAATTCAAGTGCAATTAACGAAACCCGCAAGTTGATCGGCACCACTCCTGATATCCGCCTTAAAACCCTCAGAAGACTGATTGAAGCGAAACCGGTTGTTCGCATTCTTGAAGCACACTCAGGGCTTTCCGGTCTGATAATTGAAAATCTTGAAGTTACAAAAGATGACGGTGTCCGTTATTTTGACGGAATGTGGTCATCAAGTCTTACCGACTCTACTTCCAAGGGCAAGCCTGATATTGAGGCTGTTGATCTTACAACCCGCCTGCAGGATTTAACTAATATATTGGAGTGCACAACAAAGCCTATTATTTTTGACGGCGACACCGGCGGCTTGAGCGAGCACTTTGTATTTACGGTTAGAACCCTTGAGCGCAATGGTGTCTCTGCAGTCATTATCGAAGACAAGGTCGGACTTAAAAAGAATTCCCTGTTCGGTACCGATGTAGCGCAGAGCCTTGCAACAATTCCCGAGTTCTGTGAAAAGATCAGCGCCGGAAAGAAGGCGCAGGTAACCAAAGAGTTCATGATTATTGCGCGGCTTGAAAGCCTTATTGCCGGTTCAACAGTGGATGATGCACTTGAGCGGGCTCTTGCCTATGTAAAGGCCGGTGCCGATGGGGTGATGATCCATAGCAAGGAAAAAACCGGAGATGATATCAAGGAATTCTGTATGCGTTTCCGCAAAGAATATTCTTCCATACCGATAGTGCTTGTTCCGACAACCTATAATCAGTTTACCGAAGAAGAACTGCACGGCTGGGGCGCAAATATAGTGATATACGCAAATCATATGCTGCGGGCCTCCTACCCTGCGATGCTCAATGTTGCTACCTGCATACTGGACAACAAGCGATCGCTTGAAGCAGACAAACTGTGCATGCCCATCAAGCAGATTCTTGAACTCATTCCCGGAACCAAGTGAGGCATTCATGATTTCACCTGATTTTTTGTATACTCTGCTGGAGGCTAACGGTACCGGTTTTTTTACCGGTGTGCCTGACTCACTCCTGAAAAGCTTTTGCGCCTATGTAACCGATACGGTTCCTGAATCAGGACATATCATAGCTGCTAACGAAGGCAGTGCGATGGCTCTGGCAGCCGGCCGTTATCTTGCAACCGGTACAATCCCGCTGGTCTATATGCAGAATTCGGGTATCGGCAATGCGGTTAACCCCCTTTTGTCTCTCGCTGATTCCGAGGTCTACAGCATTCCCTGTATCCTGATGATCGGCTGGAGGGGAGAACCGGGGGTTCATGATGAGCCGCAGCATATCAAACAGGGAAAGGTTACGCTTGAGCTGCTTGAGGTAATGGGCATCCCCTACTGCGTTCTTTCGGATGATGAAAAAACCGCAAGCGAACAGGTTGCCGCCTGTTATGCTGATATCCGCCAGCATAACCGCCCCTTCGCCCTTGTTGTGCGCAAGGGCCTGTTTGCGGAGTACAAGCTAAAAAAAGCAGAACCGGACACCGGCGAGCTTTCCCGTGAAACTGCAATCGGTCTTATTGCAGATACACTTCCCGCTGACAGTGTGTATGTTGCAACGACAGGCATGATTTCGCGTGAGCTGTACGAGTTGCGGTTAAACCAGGGACGCTCTCATGAAAGTGATTTTCTTACTGTTGGATCCATGGGGCATGCAAGCCAGATTGCCCTGAGCATTGCCCTTTGCAAGCCAGGCCGCCGTATAGTCTGTCTTGATGGTGACGGTGCAACCTTGATGCACATGGGCGGACTTGCAACAATCGGAACACGAAAGCCTGCAAATCTGGTTCATATAGTACTGAATAATGCAGCTCATGATTCTGTAGGCGGACAACCTACTATTGCTGCCCGGATAGATATACCGGCAATCGCACGCGCCTGCGGTTATTCGGGTGCCGTAACAGTGAACACAGCTGACTCTCTTGCACAGGAGCTGTCGGTTCAAAGAACCGGTCCGGTATTGATTGAGGTGCGTGTCGCAAAGGGTGCCCGCAGCGATCTGGGCCGCCCCCGCGAAACACCGGCAGAAAATAAAAATGCCTTGATGGCCTTCTTGAATAAGGGATAATACAATGATCAGACAAGCGGTAATAATGGCAGCAGGGCTCGGGTCGCGTCTAAAAGGACGCACAGAAGCTATGCCCAAGGGTTTTTTGGAGATTGAGGGTCAGGCAATTGTTGAAATGTCTGTTCAAAAGCTCTTTGCCTGCGGTGTAGAAAACATCGTCATCGGAACCGGGCACTGTTTTGAATGGTATGAACGCCTTGCTGCCCGGTATTCCGGAATTACCCTGGTTCATAACCCTGACTATGCAACAACCGGGAGCATGGCAACCCTTGCTCTGTGTGCCCGCAGCATCAGCTCCGATGCCCTGGTTCTGGAATCAGACCTTATCTATGATTCTGCCGGCCTTTTTGCATTGGTGAATGACAACCGTAAAAACGTCATTCTTGCCTCGGGTGCGACCAAGTCCGGGGATGAGGTGTACCTTGAAGCGGACAAATCGGGAATTCTGATCCGGCACTCAAAAAAGGCTTCAGATCTTGGATCCATTCATTCAGAACTTGTCGGCATAAGCAGGATTTCCCGTCAAGCCCTTGATGAAATGGTTTCGTATTACGAATCACAGCTTTCCATACAGCCGAAAATGGAATATGAAACCGCAATGAGTGCTGTATCCTCTCAGGGTAATAACACCTTCGCAATACATAAAATAGACGGCCTTTTGTGGCGGGAGATTGACGACGAGACACATCTGGAAATGGCAGTGAACACTGTCTTTCCTGCTATCAAGACTGCAGAAGCCATGCGCAGCGTAAGGCGCGAGGTCCTCTTGAATCCCGGCCCGGCGACAACAACAGACAGTGTTAAATATGCCCAGGTCTGTGCTGATATCTGTCCCCGTGAAAAAGAATTTGGTCAGGTTATGAGCTGGGTTACTGATGAGTTATCCCTGATGGCAGGTAAGCCCGGCGCTGTTCAGACTGTACTGTTCGGCGGATCGGGAACACTGGCTGATGAGGTAATGCTATGCTCCTGCGTTCCGCAAAATGGCAAACTGCTTATTGTTGACAATGGTGCCTACGGCGAGCGCATGTGTCGTATCGCATCAGTATATAAACTTGATTTTGAAGTGTTCAAGTCGAGCGGTTATCTCCCGCTTGATACTGCAGAGCTAAAAAAACGTCTTGTTGATGGAAAGTTCTCTCATCTTGCAATCGTATATCACGAGACAACTACAGGGCTTTTAAATCCGGTTCCGGAAATCGGCCGGTTTTGCAGGGAGCATCGTATTGTCACAATCGTTGATGCGGTCAGCGCCTTTGCGGCTATTCCGATAGACATGGATACTGACGGCATTGATTTTATGGCCTCTACGTCCAACAAGAATATCCAGGGCATGGCCGGTATTGCCTTTGTGTTCTGCCGTACTGCAGCGCTTGAAAAAATTATGGACTACCCTGCCCGTTCATTTTACATGAGTCTGCAGGAACAGTACTCAGGATTTAAAAAGACCGGACAGATGCGGTTTACTCCCCCTGTACAGACCATGTATGCACTCCGCCAGGCCATTATTGAAACAGGCATTGAAACGATTGCAGGTCGTTACCGCAGATATTCTGAATGCTGGCAGGTTCTTGTTGATGCGGTTAAGGATCTGGGGCTTGAGATGCTGGTTCCGATAGAACATCAGTCAAAGCTTATCACTGCAATTGTTGAACCGGCTTCACCCCGGTATTCCTTTGATGAATTGCACGATCTTGCCCGGTCAAGGGGATTCACCATTTATCCCGGCAAACTTTCGGATGCGAATACCTTCAGAATCGCAAATATCGGCGATATACGCCCTGATGAGATGAAGATGTTTACTGGTATTCTTTCCGAATACATAAGGGGGCTGTAAATGGCTGCTGATCTTGAGTTTATTAACCGTGAAGTGTCTCTTGAAAATATGATACTTGCGCAATCCATATTGCGCAAGTATGGTGTCGATCCATTCCTGCACTATGGTACGCTTCTTGGAGCGGTACGTGAAAAAGATTTTATTCCCCACGATGACGATGTCGATTTCGGAATTTTCGGACGCGACAGAAAAGCCTTTACTGCAGCATTCCCTGATTTGATAGAAGCCGGCTTTTCCATCGTATATCTGCGCGACAGCGGTTATGGTCAAACACAGGAGATGTCAGATGATTCCGGGAAGTACAGGATGTTTAAATTCCGCCGGAAAGACCAGGAACTTGACTTCTTTATGGCCTTCGAAAAACGGTATCTGGGCATACTGCGCTGGGATATTGATGGACGGGTAACTATTCCGGGCCGGTTTTTATCAAGCCTTGATACTATTGAATTTCTGGGTCATGAATTTGCCTGTCCCTTTGACAGAACAGGATTTTTAAAAAATCTGTATGGAAAGACCTGGAATGTACCAATCCGGAATACTACTTCCCGAATTGGATGGATTACCCGTCTGCGTAAAATAAAGAATATCTCTTCTCTGTTTTTTTATATGCGAAGATATTTTGGTGAAAAGATTCGCAAAAATATGGAGAAAAAAAATTATTCGAGGAATCAGGCATGAAGATTGCACTTATTCTTAATTCCTTCCCGGAAATATCAGAGAAGTTTCTTTTAAATCATATCATTGGTCTTATCCGCGGCGGACTGGACATTACGGTCTTCGCCATGCATCGCCCGCAGGATGATAAACGGCATGATATTTTTTATCAGTACAATGTAGAACGCTATACCAGTTATCTGGATATTCCCAGATCCATGCGGAAACGCATTGTTCGGGCTCCGTTTCTTTTTTTGCGTCTTCTTTTCCGCAATCCGCGCGCAGCACTTTCTGCCCTTCGTATAGGCCGCTATCGTACTGTAGCTGCCAATTTGAAACTTCTGTATTTCGGTAATGCTTTCGCTGACAAGCAATTTGACATCGTTCATGCACACTTCGGCGTTAATGGTTTAATCGGCTCTTATCTTAAAGACTGCGGTTTTACTTCGCGTCTGGTTACTGCTTTTCACGGATCAGATATCAACAGCTATCCAAAGCGTCATGGCCTTGATGTGTATAAAACCCTCTACAAAACAGCGGATGTTATTACTTCAAATACCAATTTTACCATGGGCAAAATAGTTGCCAATGGATGCCCTGCAGAAAAGATTATCATTGTCCCCGAAAGCCTGATCGCTTCAGAATACCTTGAGCTTAAGCGCACAGATGACAGGCCCTGCTCCATACTTACTGTCGGCAGAATGGAAGAAAAAAAAGGCCATCGCTATACGCTTGAAGCAATTGCTTTGCTCAAAAAAACCTGGCCTGATATCAAGTACTACATGGCAGGCGGCGGTTCCCTGGAATCCGGTTTAAAAGCCCGCGCCGAAGAATTGGGAATTCTTGAAAACTGTCACTTTCTGGGTGTATGCACTAATGCACAAGTCAAAGAACTGTATACATCCTGTTCGGTATTTACGTTGCCCAGTGTAACTGCTTCGAACGGTGATATGGAAGGTCAGGGTTTGGTAATTCAGGAAGCACAGTTTAGCGGAATGCCTGTTGTTACAACGTTTCATAACGGTATACCGGACGGCTTGATTGATGGTACAACAGGTTTTCTTGTACATGAACGCGATGTTCCCGCTCTGGCAGACAAATTGGGACTTCTGCTTTCTGACGCTGAGCTGCGTACAAAAATGGGTGCTGCCGGCAGAGAATTCGTAAAAGATACCTACGACATAGACACCATAACCACAACACTGAAAAAGAAATACGCCGAAATTTTAAACTCTTAGTCCTGTCAGCCGATACCCAGCACCCGGCTCCAGCCGTCAAGCATGGCGTCTGCCGAATCATCCCAGTTAAAGCGCCCTACCCGTTCAAGCCCTCGTTCCACGAGGGCTTTTTTGTATCCTGAGTCAGCTTCAATTCGCATAACCGCTTCAGCAAGGGCTTCAAAATCATGGGGATTATCAATAATCGCAGCTCCCTCACCGACAACCTCGGGGATGGCAAAAATATTGCTGGTTACTACCGGACAGCCGCAGGCCTGGGCCTCTATATTGGGCATGCCGAAACCTTCTGCAAACGATGGAAACAAAAAAACCTGTGCGTTGTTTAAAAGCTGTACTGCGAATTCCCGGCTGATAAAACCCGGGGTAACCAGCCGGTCAAGGACACCCGCTTCGCGGGCCAGATTGCGCGCTTCCTCTCCATCCCAGCCCTTACCCGCCAGAACCAGCTGATAATCAGCCCCGGTTTTTTCTATAAACCGGGCAAAGCCCTTGATGATGGTAACGGGATTTTTTCGCATGGAAAACCTGCTGATATGCAGGATGTACGGTTTTGAAATCCCTGAGCTCGCCGGCAACTGCCGGTCAGCTTCCGGCAGGATCCGGTAATCCGGCGCAAGCCCGTTGGTTGTGATAAAAATGCGTTCTGCCTTCACCCGGTAGTGCTTTACAAACCAGTTGCGGCTGGTTTCAGAAACAGTTGCAATACCGTCCATGGCCCGCATATATATGGGTAGTATATGACGGGAGTGAAAACGCTGCACAAAGGTATACCCGGCGGGATACAGTTCTTCTTCCACTCCATGCACGGTTGCGGTTTTTTTTGCCTTCAGGCCCCATACCGGAGCATAGGCCGTTAACGGTGAATAGTGCAGCAGATCAAAACCTTCCCGGG
The DNA here is from genome assembly GCA_964641135.1 of uncultured Treponema sp. Lineage (GTDB taxonomy): Bacteria > Spirochaetota > Spirochaetia > Treponematales > Treponemataceae > Teretinema. The sequence continues at coordinate 11,667 of CAZXJV010000045.1, forward strand.
CGAGAACGCTGCTGGCTTTAAAAGGATTGCGGGGAATAATTAACTCAGCTACACGTTCATAAATCGGATTATCGCTTTTCGCATAATGAATAAAGGTGATGTCAAACCGTCCGTTATTCCGGTCCAGAACGTGCTTCATCACTTCATCAAGATGGTGTCCGGAACCGCTGGTCCAGTTGTCCAAAGGTTTTGTAAATACGCCGACTCGCGGCTTTTGACCGTTGTTGTACATATATGATACTATATCCCGAAGAGGTTCCCATGCGCAAGATTACCGTGCTTACTCTCGTAGACCGCATCGCCTGTTTTTATACGCTTTCACCTTTTTTTAACAATACCGATCCGCGCTGGCGCTTTACCTGGACCGATGATCCGGCCTGGTGTCTTAAAAAAGACCGCAACGAGATCCTTATTATGGTGCGCCAGTTTATAAAACCAGACCGGGTTGACCTTGACCTCATGCGCGCTTTGCGTGCCAAATACAAACGCATAGTTTTTTTTCATGATGACGCTGGCGGGGGCATTCCGCGCCTTGAGGCACTGCCCTACGTGGATTTATTTTACCAGAAAGCTCTATACCGTGACCGTTCACTGTATATGAAACCCCTGTACGGCAAAGAGCTCTATTCTGATTTTTTTCATCGCTCAGCCGGAGTGACTGACCCTGATCATCGTGATCGGGCAGTTCCTGACGACCTGGCTGAACTTGATAAACTGCGCCTTTCCTGGAATATCGGTGTCGGAGAATACCCGCGTCGTAAATGGAGACAGCGCATTGCCTATAAGGCAGCTTCTCTTTTCGGTCCAAAGACCGCCCGTCTTTTTTATGAGCGAAGGCCCTACCCGCACAATGCCGTTGAACGGAACCCCGGCACAATACCGGTGCATGCACGGATAGACCTGGTTTCCCGTCCTTCCATCGCCTGGCACCGCAAACTTATTCTTGAGCAGATTGCGGATGCGCCCGAGTTTATAACCGGAATGGTCGATCAAAAACAATATAACCGTGAAACAGCCTGTTCCCGCATTGTGCTTTCACCCTTCGGCTGGGGCGAACTGTGTCTGAGGGATTTTGAGGCTGTCAGATCAGGAGCCCTTCTTTTAAAACCGGACATGAGCCACCTTGAAACCTGGCCTGATATATTTACGGACGGCCTTACCTGTGCCGCCTTCAAGTGGGACGGGTCAGATGTCGTAGACAAAGCCCGCTATTACCTTGACCATGAAGAAGAACGGAAGCGTATAGCCTGTGAAGCAAGCCGCGTGTATAAAGCTCAGCTGGACGGCATGCAGAACCGCTTCAATTTGATTATGGAGGAGATTACCGGATATGAAGACTGAAACACCCCGTTATACCTTTAAAGAGGTAGTGGACTCTCTGCCTGCCGAAAAGCGCCGGGCTGACGGGACAATATCAAAGCTGCTGCATCGTCCCCTTTCCTTTCCCCTTACCCTCTTTTTTTTGAAAGCAGGCTGGTCGGCAAATGCCGTAACCTGGCTCAGTATTGTGTGCTCTGTCGCTGCACTGGGGTTAACACTGTTTCCGTATGGCACATTTCACTACGCGGCAATCGGCCTGTATCTTTTGTTCGGTACCCTTGACTGCGTGGACGGAAACATGGCACGGGTTCTGCGCGCCCGCCGACAGGCAGTACAGGCTGACAGCAGCACTGCCGAAGCATCCGGCGTCACAACAGAACGCGCAGCAGCGATCGGCGAATGGGTCGATGCCCTGGGCGGCTACATAGCCTGGACATGCATCCTTTTAAGTATGGGTTTAAGTGCTGTGTATTTTGGCAGAACGATTCCCTTGATTGCCGAACATTCCCTTATATGGCTCGGTGTTGCAGGAATTGGCTCAAGCGCAAATCTGTTAACCCGGCTGGTATTCCAGTCATGGCGGGTTGCCTCCGGTGAAACCGGCCGGGGCGGGGTTGCCGGTGAAAAACGGTTCAGCGAAGAAATCGGGATTACCGGCTGGCTTCAGATTGTGTATCTTGCTGGCCTGGTTTCCGGTATGGTCCCGGCTGTGCTTGTGCTGTATACCGCCCTGTTCTGTGCGGCCTGTGTGTTTACCATCTTCAAGATGATTTTAAAAAACGCACGGTAAAGCTTTTCGGGGTCCATATCCAGCGGATACCGCGGATGTCGCAGTCGCGGAATTCTATATGACCCCGAACGCCCTTGGGGATTGAATAGATTGCGGTTCCGGAAAGGTTGCGTCTGCTTGTTGTGCGTTCGATCAGGATATCAACCGGCGGGTGATCCGGATTCAGCTTTATCAGATATACCAGGATGCCCGGCCCTGCATTGCGTTCAAATACGCAGTCGCGTATTACAGCCCCTGTTATGCCGTACAGTCCGGAATTCGGTTCAAAGTCTATGGCAGCGGCCGGGGGTGTACCTTTTGTACCGGAAACATAACAGTATTCCATCAAAAAACCCTTGACAGCTATTACACTGACCCCCTGGCGGTGATGGTCAATCAGCTGCAAATGACGCAGGGTAATGTTTTCACACACAGGCTCTTCTCTTCGCTGACCGACATAGACGCCGTCGCCTCCGGAACCTTCGATACGCAGACCTTCGACAGTAATGTTTTGTGATCTGAAAATCGCGACAGAATGACGCCATTCACCCCGCTCGTATGGTTTTCGCTGATAGTCGGACCGCGGCATATACAGCGTTGCATCAAAACCTGAAATAATCAGGTTATCTGCATCTATAACCGTCAACAAGCAATCGTTTAAGCCCTGAAAAGAGCCGGGAAGGGCTTTGATTGTACATCCGGCTTCAAATTCTATACGACGGTCATTTCCTGTGACAAACAACGGACCGGTATACCAGGGTCTTTCTCCGGCAGGAATGATTACATCCCGCTCACGGGTGTTTAAAAGACTTTGCAGCCACTCGGTATCATCATTGATTTGACCACTATCTGCAATTGGACCTGTGTTGGTGACACAGGCAGTTACACATATGGCACAGAGTGCATAAATGTAGATTCTCATTCTTTGATTCTATTACGCTTTTGTGCTATAGTGAAGAAATGATGCGTATTTTTTCCATTTTTTTGACTTTTTTTCTTGTGACCGGCAGCCTTACAGCCCAAACCCGAATGGGGGCCGATCGTGCGTTTCCTGCGATTGCAAGCTTTCTGGATAACATGGCTCTTGAATCCGGAATAACACACACACTTACAGAAAATGAAGTGTCATTATTGATAGATCAGGCGGCACGTTCAGGCATCAATGTGTTTGAAATGCTGGATTGTCTGTATAGATATCTTGCACCCCGCAAGCTCAGAATTATTGTAATGGGCCATCAGCTGGCAGGCTTGACACGGATTGATTTTGGCGGTCCGCGGGTAGAAGCTCTGCTCCCGATTTCAAGACTTGTGAAAATTGAGTGTGGAGCGGTGTTTAATCCTTCACAAAAAGCATTGGATATTTTTATTACCGAGCCGCATCAGGATTACATAGAGATAGGAACAGCGATATACGAAACACGTTTCGGTTTTGCAAGAATGGAACCGAATCTGTTTGCAGATCCGTATGGTATAACGGTAAAAAAACTGTTTTTTACTGCTCCTCTGGAAAAAATTGAAATATATGAACCTGCCAAGGCAGCAATCTACGCACGGGGACTGTCGCGGCCTAAACGCTGGGTTCTTGAAATTATCCGCAAGTGGTAGCCATGCATATAACACTTTCTGCAAATACAGCCTGGTATATATGGAACTTCCGGCTTCGCTTGATTCGGGAACTGCAATCTGATGGACACCGTATTACCGTTATTGCTCCTGAAGATCATACGCTTGAAAGATTCAAAAATGAAGGTATTACATTTATTTCGTTGCCGTTAGCAGCAAAAAGCCGCAACCCTCTTACAGATTTGATGACATACCGACGTTACAGGTCAATTTACCGCTCGTTGCGTCCCGATGTATGTCTGCACTGGACAATAAAACCGAATTTATACGGTTCCATGGCCGCATCCGCCCTGAGAATACCAGTTATCAATAATGTAAGCGGTGCGGGAACTGCCTTTTCCGGCAGGGGCTTGATGTTCCATCTGGTTCGTATTCTGCATCGCCTGGCGTTTTCAAAAGTTTCAACAGTATTTTTTCAAAACAAAGATGACAAGGCGCTGTTTGAAAGTCTGAAACTGGTAGATTCCAGGCGTTCAGCCTTGTTGCCCGGCTCCGGCGTTGATATTGATTCGTTTCCGGAATTGCCCTTACCCGAAGATCCATTTACTTTTTTGTTTGTTGGCAGGATGCTGAAACAAAAGGGTGTGGAGATTTTGCTTGAGGCAATGCGTTTGATTCACCCGGACTACCCGTTTGCACGTTTGATACTTCTGGGGGGGCATGATCCTGACGACAATCTTATGGCGGATGAAAAACTGGTAAAAAAGGCGATACACGAAGGAATTGCAGAGTTTCCCGGTATGGTTGATGATGTCCGGCCATGGATTAAGTCAGCACATTGTGTAGTGTTACCCTCCTGGTACCGTGAAGGAGTGCCCCGATCCCTGCTTGAAGCAGCAGCTTCCGGCCGCCCCCTCATTGCAGCGGATTCTACCGGAACTCGCGAGCCTGTTGACAATTCAGTAAACGGCTATCTGTGTGTCCCCAGATCAGTTGAGGATCTTGCGGATAAAATGAAAATAATGATACAATCACCAAAATCTCGACTGTCGGAAATGGCTAAAGCTTCCCGTGCCATGGCGGTACAGAGATTTAATGAACAAATTGTAATCAATGCCTATCGGCAGGCCCTTGCAGCATTCTGCCGACAGTGACAATACCGATTTACAATGAACCTAAGGAGCTGTTCATGTTAAACGGAACGATACTATTAGCCACTACGTTCATATGTTCTGTGCTGTCTGTTTTTTTTCTTATCCGTTTTACCCGTAAACACGGTATTTATGATTCAACGGACGAACGAAAAATTCACACCGGCAATATACCCCGGTTAGGCGGAATTGGAATCTTTACCGGTTTTGTTGCAGGTCTCGCATTACTTTATTTTACCTTCAATATTCATGCTTTGGGTAACAAGCTTTGGGCACTGATAGCAGGTTGTACCATGATCTTTGTTATGGGTGTGTGGGATGACCTTAAACCCTGGCGTCCCCGTTACAAATTGCTTGTACAATGTGTTGCAGCCCTTGTGATTCTATCCGGTAATTTTTCCTTTTCAAGAATCACAATCAGTGATCTTAATTTTGTCTGGAATATGGGAATCTGGAGATTTCCCCTGACTTTCATCTGGATAATCGGCGTAACAAACGCTTTTAACCTGATTGATGGTCTGGACGGCCTGGCAGGATCATTAACCGCAGTATGTTCTCTCACTTTCGCCCTGTATTTCTTCAGTTATACTAATACAGCTGCCATGATGGTATGTCTGATTTTGACACTGGCGATATGCGGCTTCTTGTGCTTTAACCTTCCATTTCCCAAAGCAAAGATTTTTATGGGTGATGGAGGAAGCCAATTTTTGGGCTTTGTGCTTTCAGTTTTGCCGTTGATGAACCACGTGGACGGCTACGCAACCATTGCACTGCCCTATGCTGCGGCTGTATTGATGATTCCGATTTTTGATACTATTGCAGCAGTTTGGCGAAGAACCCGTGAAAAACAGAAATTTTCTACCCCTGACCGGTTTCATCTGCATCATAAACTTATCTTGATGGGTTTTTCCGGACGACAGACCCTGTCCATTGTTGTTGTTTTTCAGTTGATTATTTCTATTTTTGTTTCCGTTGCGGTTTGGGCTCGTGGCCTGGTAGCACTCGTGTTGCTTATAGCTGTCTATTTAATGGGGCTTCTGTTTTTCAGCATTATTCATTTCAGAAAACAGGAAATAATTGCCCGTGCAGAAAAAGCCGGAGAGTAAATAAAATATGAAAAAAATTATACTTCTGCTGGTTCTCTTTTTGGTTCTTTGTTTTGGGTATTCCGAGGATTCCCTGTCAGAAATACCGGAAAACCAGATGGACTCTTTGGCTGATACCGGTGGGATCTCCGAGGAGGAAGTCTCCACTCCTGATATGAGCAATCAAATTATTGACTCTTCTTCAGCCATTCCGGAGAGCGGACGTTTTCGTATTGATGTAGTTGAATACAAGATTAAAGGAATTACACGTCAGTATCCTTTGCGAAAGGCTGTACCGATTGCTACGGAACGGGTTTTTCAATCACGAGAAAGACTGGATGCCTATCTTTCAGATATCAAAATACAGTTGAACAATCAGCGGGTTTTTCAGTCTGCGGAGCTGCATGCAGAACTGCTTGAAACTGATACTGCCGGAATATTTTCCTTAAAGCTGATAATTTCTACAGTAGATACCTGGAATATTATTGCCTTGCCCTATCCCAAGTTTGATTCCAACACCGGATTTGAACTGAAATTCAAATTAAAGGATTATAACTTTTTTGGTTCCATGCAGGAATTATCCGGTGATCTTACATATGAATTTGGAAATGACAACCGTTCCCGGCTTAATGCCACCCTGGATTTTGCAATCCCTTTTGAAGCTTTGGGATATGAGTGGCAATTCAAAACAGATTTCACACTCCTGCTTCCCGAGGATGAAACCCCGCAATATATCATCGGCACCGGGGTCGACGTCACCATCCCGTTCAATTTCGCCAGTCTGGTTTTGGGTGTTGATCATGATATCTATATAAACGACCGCGAAAAAAAGGAATCTCCGGAAATAGACCGGCTGTATGAAAATGACCGGCTGTATTTCAGGGATACCTTTTCCGCACGCCTGCCGATTTATCTGTATACACATGATTACTTTGGCAGAGTAACCTGGTCTCCCTGGGCTTCGTTGACTCAAAACTGGTATTTTACCGGATTAGAAGAGACACTTCTGCAGGGACCTTTGCTTACAATAGGACATGCCCTATCCGCGGGCCGTGTTGACTGGAAGGGAAATTTTCGAAGGGGTGTAACAGGCTCAATCGCAAATACGTATATATTTAACCTCAGTAAAAAAGATGCTCTGACCAATTCTGTTTTGGGCAGCCTTTCCGGTTATACGGTCTTTACTCCCTGGCTGGGCATGAATGCCCGTATTAAGGCTCAGCACAATTTTGGTGCAATAGTTTTTGATACAATTGGTCAGGACCTGCGTGGTATTCTGAATAAACGAATCAAAACAGACAGCGGTATTTCTTTCAATCTTGATATTCCTGCAAGAATTATGCATGTTGATTTTGTTGAAATAACAGGTGTTAAATGGACCCGTTTTATCAGCTTTGAAATGCACGCATCGCCCTTTTTTGACATGGCATTGACTCATGATCTTGAATCAAAACGATATTTTGATATTCGTGATGGCTGGTACGGTGGCGGGATGGAAGTATTGGTATACCCTGCACGCATGCGGAGCCTTTACGGACGGGTAAGCGCAGGTTGGGATTTAACAGCCCTGTATGAAAACGGCGGAAAGCTTTCCGGACGGGCAGAACGCGACAATGCATCTATCCGTGAGCTGTTTATCGGAATCGGCCTGCATTATTGACAGGCAGCCTTGTCAATCCTCCTTGAGGATATAACGCAGATCCGTATGCTCGGCAATTATTTCGAAAAAACGTTCCGGTATGAACGGCTTGTTCATAAAGCCGTTTACACCGGCAGCAATGGCCTGTTCACGAACAGAGTCAACGATACTTGCTGTCAGGGCTACTACCGGTATTGATGGATCTATCTTCTTTATTTCCCTTGTTGCATCAAATCCGTCACGTCCCGGCATTAAAAGGTCCATAAATACAATATCCGGTTTGAAGGCTGTAAAGCGCTCAATTGCTTCATCCCCATCGGTGGCAACAGTAACATCAAATCCTGCAGGTGCCAAAAAGATTTCAAGCATGGCAAGATTTATATCAACATCGTCTACAAGCAAAACCTTGCAGGGCTTTGAGATGCCTACAACCCTGGAATAGTCTTCAACCCTCTGTGCGGGTGGTTTTTCGTTCATTGATACCTCAGCATTGAAAGTAAAGCGGAAAACAGAACCCTTTCCGGTATCTGATCGTACTAACACAAGATCTCCATCGAGCAGTCGGGCAAAAATACGGGCTACAGCCAGACCAATTCCGGAACCGGAACCTCCTTCGCGGTTTTGATCTATTGCAGTAAAAACCTCAAAGATATCTAATTGTTCATCGGCCGGTATTCCGATTCCTGTATCTTCTATGTCTATCTGATACTCGGGACCGCCGGATACGGTAAGGGTTATACCGCCTTTGCGGGTAAAGCGCATGGCATTTCCAATCAGATTCGATAACACCTGACGCAGCTTGACTGTATCTGTTTTACAGGTTTCAGCCAGGCCCTCTTTACAGGTAACAGTGATTGTCAGGTACTTATCCCGTGCCTGATCTTCCCAGGCATCAACTGTTTCCTGTATAAGCTCGGGAAGATGTATTGTCTGGGATTGCAGTTCTGTCTGGCCGGACTCGAACTTGGTCAATTCTATCAGGTTATCCAGAAGATGGAGTAAGGCTCCTTCATTGTACAGAATGGTACCTGCATACTCACGGGCAACAGGTGAAAGTCCGTCCAGGGATTTTAAAAGCTGGGCATAACCGGTTACCGTGTTGATGGTTGTCCTGAATTCATGACCCATGCGTACCAAAAAGGCGTTGCGTCTTCGTTCACGGTTAAGCAGCTCGGTAAGATCCATCCCCTGAACCAGAACCTGTGATGTTCCTGCAATCTTGCTTACAGAAAACTGCATCGGAACAGTCATTCCTCCGGCAACAAATCGCTTAATTGTTATAGTTCCGCTTCCCTGTACCAGATCACGCAGGTCTTCAGGAAGCCCGCCTGCCCCGGCGTAGGGAAACATACGTAAAAATGCAGGATTGGCATATATTATCGTTGATGAACCTTCGATAAGGGCTATCGGAGAGGGACTGGAGCTGAACAAGTCTTCCGGAGCAAAGGCTGTTGACATGGCGAATCTCCACTGATTCCAGGGTTATGCTGTATATATAGTATCACCCGGTCATGGGGTTGTCAATCTTGGCCATTCTCTTGACCTTTTTTTGTGATTATGCTATATATAGTTTCAGCACGAATTAAGGCCTGTCAGAGCGGATGTCGTATAACGGCTATTACCCCAGCCTTCCAAGCTGGAGACGTGGGTTCGACTCCCATCATCCGCTCTGACAGGCTTTTTTTTATTTTAAAGATACAGTAGTCCCTGATACTGTGATAAAACCCTCAGATTCCAGAAGGCTGGCCGCTTCTGCAAGAAGACCGTATTCTACGGGTGCAGACTCCGCTGCGGCCGAAGCAGCAACTGTTTCAAGATCAGCTGAACCATGATGAGTCAGATAGCGCAGGATTGCACCACGGGCCTGTCTGCGTGACCCTGCAAAAGCACTTTGAACAGTATGATGACGGCTGCGTCTTGAGGGATTCGGTACCAGTTTTTTTAGTCTGCTTCCGTAATCCATTAACGCATAATACCAGTCCCTGACCGGTACATCCTGTGCAGCTGCTATAAATGGTTCCAGATCGCTGTCCGGAATATTTTCTTGTTCAGGAAAAAACCACCACAAGAATGCAGCACGAATATTTGTTTCAATGATTACCGAGGGTTTGTCAAAGGCAAAGGCGGCAACTGCCCGTGCGGTATAGCGTCCTATTCCCGGCAAAGCATCAAGATCTGACTCCTTTTGCGGTACCCGGCCACCGTGTTCTGTAACTATTACCTGTGCGGCATCACGCAGGAAGCGGGCCCGGCGGTTATATCCCAGGCCGATCCACAGCTTTAATACATCCTCGAGCGAGGCCTCCGCCAAAGATTCAAGGGTTGGAAACCTGTCAAGCCAGGCAAGAAATTTTGGAACGACCCGTTCGGTTTGTGTCTGTTGAAGCATTATTTCGGATACAAGAATGGCGTATGGGTCCCGTGTTTCTCGCCAGGGAAAACGTCTTCCGTTCTGGTGATAGTAATCCCAGACAGCTTTTTGGAATTCCTTTATTGCGGGGTGATCAAGCACAGTATACAAGACCCTTTTGTTCAAGTGTAGACAGTATAAGATCGATAATCTGCTCCGGATTCATTTCTTCTGTGTCTATCACCAAATCGGCAAAAGCATAGTCCGTGTTGTCTATTCCGTATAACTGTCTGTACCTGTTTGTATCTTCCGAATCACGCATTGCGGTAAAATCCATAATTTCCTGAAGATTACCGCCTTCGCGTTTTTGTATCCGTTGTGCACGCAGGTGTGGTGAAGCTGTGAGAAAGATCTTGAAATCAGACTCTTTTAACATCCAGATTGCAAGACGTGATCCCAGGACACATGAACCTGCCATTGCCATTTCAACCTGTCTTTTATCAACAGTGCGGTCAAAGCTGTCATCGGTCTTTGCCCGTTCAATTATCTCGGGAAGCGGGATTCCGGTTTCTTGAGCCAGCGAACGGAAGGTATAATTGATAAATGAAATTCCCAGAATTTCTGACAGCATACGCGAGACTGTAGTGTTTCCGCATCCGGAACGACCGGATATTGCAATCCTGAGAATTGTTTTGTCAGGTATACGCCATTGTTTCATCACATCCTCCGACAGATTTCTGCCTTGATGACAGTCTTATTCAATGTTTCGCATCTGTTCACGGATGTTTTCCAGGGCATCTTTGGCCTCAATGACAGCCTGCCCTACCACAAGATTCTGATTTTTGGAACCAATAGTATTTATTTCCCGGTTCATTTCCTGACAGATAAAATCAATTTTCCGGCCGGGAGCAGGATTATGTTCAAGCTCATGTTTGAGCGCATCGATATGGGCACGCAGACGGACCAGTTCTTCATTTACCGTATATTTGACCAAAAGAGCGGCTGTCTCGGTCAGTATCCGCTGTTCATCCACCTGATTACCCAGCACCTCCTGAAAACGAGTGCGAAGATTTTCCTTGAAGGTGCGTTCAAGACCGGGAAGCTCGGCGGTTACTATATCTGCAGTCTGAATTATACGGTCAAGCATGGCTAAAATATCTTTTTTAAGTGCTATACCTTCTGTTAATCGTGTTTTCTGGTGTTCAGCAAGGGCCGCGTCCAACAGGGGTTCAAGAAGTACCCACCAGGTATCGGGATCCTGGGTTCGTTCTGCACGCAACACACCATCCTGTGCGATAATGAGAGAAAGAGGAATACGGTCT
>CAZXJV010000046.1:0-22281 GCA_964641135.1 uncultured Treponema sp.
ACCACAGAAAATAAACCCTTCGCTCTGGATCCTCAAAAGATACGTGATTCCTTGCGTGCCTATTCTCCCGGGTTCTCGACACTGACCGGCTTATACCCCCTATGTATCCGTGACGAACAGGTACACAGTTTTTTAAAGGGTGTGCTGCCCCGGCCCCACTGGTTTACAGCTGAGCCCCATCCGGAGCTTCCCTGCACGGTCTTTTACCGGGAACGCCTTATCGGCGCCGTTCAATACCGTGAAGGGTGTTTGCGCTTCCTCTTTGTTCTCAAGGAGGCTCTTGCGTGAAGGTGTACAGCTGGCACGACATACACCATTTACATTACAGCGATTCCCGCAACTCGCCCTTCCGGACACCTTCAGCGCTGACTATCGGCGGTTTTGACGGTCCGCACAGCGGGCACCAGAGTCTTCTTGACAGGATACTGTCCGAAGCAAACGAAAACACCCTGGAGCCCGGAGTGGTGACCTTCAGGAGGCCTCCCAGGGTGTTTAAAAGCGGAGAACAGTATTCCGGCGATGTTTCAACCATCGCGCAGAAGCTCGAATTTTTTGAAGCCATCGGCATGCGTTTTGTTGTGCTGATTGACTTTTCCGGTGATTTTGGTACAATGACCGGAGGAATGTTTCTGGACATTCTGGTAAAAACTGTCCGCATGGAATATCTGGCCGTCGGCCCCGATTTCCGCTGCGGGCATCGCCTGGACACCGGTGCGGCAGAGATTGCAGCACTGGCCCGGCGGGAAGGTTTCCGCTTCGATTCCATCCGGCAGGTAGAAATCGACGGCCGCAGGGTCAGCTCAAGTCTGATCCGGGACGCCGTTTACCGCGCCGATTTCACCCTCGCGGAAACATTGCTCGGCCGTCCATTTTTACTGGATTTACGGGATGCCGGCTGGAAAGCCTGCGAAACCGGTCTGGAGTCTGACCGTGCTTCATTTACCCAGATTTTGCCCTGTCAGGGCATTTTTACGGTACGACTCTTTTTGCGCGACGGAACCGCTGTGCCTGCTGTACTGAGCTGCACAGCCCAAACCGTGACGCTGTCTGCGTCGGAAGCTTCGCTGCCTGTTCCTGAAGAACTGGCAGCGGCTCAATTCGTTTATCATGATGTTAATCATAAGAAGGAGTAAGTAATGGCACTTACAAAAGAAAATACCGCTGCGGTGGTAAACAAGTTCGGTGCGAATGAAAAAGACACCGGTAACACAAAGGTACAGATCGCTTTGCTCACAGAGCGGATTCTGCAGCTCACCGAGCACTGCAAGACCTTCAAGAAGGACAAAAGCAGCCAGCGCGGATTGATCATTCTGGTCGGACAGCGCCGCCGTCTGCTCAAGTACATGCAGCGCCGTGATCTGGAAGGCTATCGCGCCCTTATCCAGGACCTCGGTCTCCGCAAATAATCAATAAGGTTGATACATGATACATAGAGTAAGTTACCGGATCGGCAATGAAGAGCTGATCCTGGAAACCGGAAAACTTGCAAAGCAGGCCAACGGTTCCATTTATGCGCAGTACGCCGGCTCGGCCGTACTGGCAACCGTGTGCGCATCCGGTTCTTCCCAGGAAGGTCTTGATTACGTACCCCTTACTGTTGACTACAACGAAAAATACTATGCAGCCGGCAAGATCCCCGGCGGTTTTATCAAGCGTGAAACCCGCCCTAAAGACAAGGAAATCCTTGTTTCCCGTCTGATTGACCGCCCGATGCGTCCCCTGTTTGACAAGGCCTTCGGACGCGATATCCAGATCGTTCCGACCTGTATCTCGTCGGACATGGTCAATCCTCCGGATATGCTTGCTGTTGTTGCCAGCTCTGCCGCAGTTGTAATCTCCGATATCCCGTTTAACGGACCGGTAGCCGGTGTTCGCATCGCATTCATCGACGGACAGTATGTTGTTAACCCGACCTTTGAACAGATCGAAAAAGCCGATATGGAAATTGTGGTTGCCGGTACCAAAGACGGTATTACCATGGTTGAAGGCGGCGCCCATGAGGTCTCTGAAGAAGTCATGCTCAAGGCACTTGATACCGCTCACGATGCTATCAAGACCCTGTGCAAACTGCAGGAAGACCTCCGTGCACTGTGCGGCCGCGAGAAGCTTCCCCTTGCTCCCCTGAAGGTTGAGCTTGCCAACCGCGATGCCATCCATAACGAAGCCTATCCCCGCCTGTCCGAAGCCCTGTACGTAAAGGGAAAATTCGAACGCAGGGCCGCCTGCGATCAGGTCAAATCCGGTCTGGCTGCAAAGTACGCCGACCAGCTTACAGACTCGATTCAGAAGAAACTCTTTGATGCCCTCTTTGAGGACATGGAGTACACCATCCTGCGCACAACCATTCTTGAAAAGGGTGTGCGTGTAGACGGCCGCGGAACTGAAGATATCCGCGAAATCACCTGCGAGGTTGACGTTCTGCCCCGTCCGCATGGATCAGCTGTATTCACACGCGGTGAAACCCAGGCTCTCGGTGTTGTTACCCTCGGAACTGTGTTCGATGAGCAGATCCTTGACGACATTGAAGGCGATCGCCGGGAAAACTTTATACTTCATTACAACTTCCCTCCCTTCTCGGTTGGTGAAGTTGGACGCATGGGAACCGGCCGCCGCGAAATCGGTCACGGCTACCTTGCTCGCCGTTCTCTGGAACCAATGGTTCCATCACGGGACAAGTTTCCCTATACCGTCCGTGTTGTTTCCGAGGTGCTTGAGTCAAACGGATCATCCTCGATGGCTACTGTCTGCGCCGGAACCCTTTCCATGCTTAAAGCAGGTGTACCCATGACACGTCCCGTTGCAGGTATTGCAATGGGCCTTATCACTGATGGTTCACGCTTTGCGGTTCTTTCCGATATTCTCGGCGAGGAAGATCACCTTGGCGATATGGACTTCAAGGTTGCAGGAACCGAGCAGGGTATTACCGGATTCCAGATGGACATAAAGATTGCAGGTGTTTCCACCGAGATCATGCAGAAGGCACTCGAGCAGGCAAAACGCGGCCGTATGCACATCCTCGGCATCATGAATCAGACCATCAAGACACCCAGCACCGAAATTAGTCCTTTCGCACCGCGCATCGAGGTCATGAAGATCGAAACCGACAAAATCGGCGCCCTTATCGGCCCCGGCGGAAAGAACATCAAAGCCCTGTCCGAACAGTTCGGTGTACGCATCAATACCGAGAACGACGGCACTGTTACCATTTACGGAAACAATGCAAAGGCTTCGCTTGGCGCAAAAGACGCGATCAAGGGTATCGTTGATGATCCTGAGGTTGGACGCATCTACGACGGCGTGGTCAAGCGCATCATGGACTTCGGCGCCTTCATCGAGATTCTTCCCGGAAAGGAAGGTCTGTGCCACATTTCCAAGCTGTCGCGCACCCGCGTAGCAAACGTTTCCGACGTGGTCAAGGAAGGTCAGCGCATCCCGGTCAAGCTTCTTGAAGTTGACAAGATGGGCCGCCTGAATCTTTCCTATGTTGACGCACTGGGAGACGATGCCAATTAACAACCGTCTTCTGGACAACGGAATACGTTTGATTACCGAACCGATTGACGGGGCCCTGGTCTCGGCAATCGGTTTTTGGTTTTTAACCGGCTCCATTGATGACCCCCCTGATGCTCTCGGAATAAGCCACCTTGTTGAACACCTGATGTTCAAGGGGACACGGTCTTTTTGCGGCGCCGATCTTTCTTCCTTCTTTGACTGTACCGGCGGCTACTATAACGCTTCTACCGATCATGAAACCGTATGCCTGTATGGAGTGGTACCGGCCTTTGCCTTTGAAAAGGCAGTCGAAATTCTTCTTTCCATGGCAACCGAGGCTCTGATTCGTCCTCAAGATGTAGAAAGTGAGCGCGAGGTCGTTGTCAGCGAAATCCTCGCCGCGCTCGACGATCCCGAGGAGCAGGCCTCTGATTCGGCCCTTGCTGCTTTTTTCCCCGGCCAGTTAATTTCTCTGCCCGTCGGCGGCACTCTTGCGACCGTACGGTCTATCACTCCCGAGAAGGCTCTTTCCTGGTATCAAACGCGGTTTGCCGCCGGACAGCTTTTGGTAAGCGTTGCCGGATACCTTGATGAAGAAAAACTTGCATCGATGTTGTGTCCCCCTTCGGTTCCGAAAGACCGTTCCGCCTTGCGTTTACAGCGGCCTCCGGCTGAAGTCCGCCCGGCCGGTAATCCCCGCTGGAGCAGCGAGAGAATCCATTACCGGGCGCCGGGGCATCAGATGCAGATTCATGCCGCCATACCTGCTGATCCCGCCCCGGCGCAGGATAACTGGTATGCCTGGCAGATCGTCAACACAATCCTGGGCGGAACACCCGGTTCCCGCCTGTTTAAAAAACTTCGGGAAGAACGCGCCCTGTGTTATACTGTGTACAGCGCGCTACACAGGGAGCGGAGCGGGGCTTTCTGGTATGCATATCTTTCAGTGCCTCCCCGCCGTAGCGAAGAGGCCTGTCTGTATCTGCTTGATCTCTTACATGAGTTTTCGGTACTGGGGCCCACCGAAGAGGAATTCCGCAACGCAGGTACCCGGCTTATAGGGGAATTGATTGTGTCATTTCAGGATGCGGATCACCGTATGCGCCGGATAGCGCGTCAATGGCTTTCAGGCTATGCGGTGATGGACCAATTTCAGATTTCTGATGTTATCCGCGGTGTTGATCCGCTTCTGGTACATCAGCTGGCTGCCAGTCTTTCTGATACCGCTTCACTTGCCCTGGCTTTTCACGGCCCTGCTTTACCCGCTTCAACCAGGAGGAGATTATGTCTGAAGCACAAAAAATACAAACCGTTGCAATAACCATCGATGCTGCCGAGGGAGCCTGTCTTCCGGCCTATCAGACAAGCGGAGCAGCCGGTGCGGATATTCACGCCTTTCTAAACGAATCTGTTGCAATCCCTGCAGGACAGCATCGCCTTATTCCGACCGGGCTTAAAATGGCCATACCAGCAGGCTTTGAGGTGCAGATACGGCCTCGCTCGGGCCTTGCATTAAAATACGGGGTCACCGTCCTTAACAGTCCCGGCACAATCGACAGTGATTACCGTGGCGAGGTGGCGGTAATTCTGATAAACCACGGCAGTGAACCGTTTATGGTTCATAACGGGGAACGGATTGCCCAGATGATAGTCTCCCGGGTCAGCCGCTGCGACTTCATGCCCGGCGTGCTAGATACAACTGAACGAGGAGCGGGAGGGTACGGTTCAACCGGAGTCAAATGAAAAAGACACTTTTTTGGTACATTGCCAGAGAAATCCTGCTCTATTTTTTTGTTTGTTTTTTATTTTTCTTTTTTATCTTTTTCGTCAATCAGATTCTCTTGATGGCCGAAGATATTCTGTCAAAAAAAGCACCTCTTGTCGAGGTTGTACTTTTGATTTTTTTTGCATTACCTGCAATTATTGCTACATCCTCACCGTTTGCAGCCCTTGTAGGGTCGCTCATGTGCCTGGGCCGGTTTGTATCCGATCGTGAAATACTTTCGATGAATGCGCTGGGGGTTCCCAGCGGCTGGATTCTTGTACCGGTACTGTGTGTCGGTTTGCTCATATCAATCGGATCTTTTCTTACAAACGATATTTTGCTTCCTGCAGGAACCATTCAGTTTAATCAGGTATACAGGCGCATTCTTACCTCAACTCCTGCCCTGGAGCTGGAATCAGGCTCTGTAAAGCGAAACCAGAATTCTCTCGTCATTTCCGGAACAATAACAAATTCGTATATGGATTCCATAATGGTTATTGATACCGACAACCTCGGCAACCGCCGCATTATTACCGCTCCGGGTGCTGCAATCAAAAGCGGTACTGATCCTGCCATAGTTATGACCCTGGAGATGAAGGATCCCATGGTTGTAATGATGGATAAATCTGTTCCGGGAAACTACGATGTAGTCCGATCTGCTGCCCTCAAGTACAACGTTCTGATGCGCAATATAATGTCCAATTACAGCGGCTCCATTACTCCCCGCGAGATGTCTGCCCGGGATCTTTCGCGTGAACTCGGCCTTATCCGGCAGCAGGAACAGGATGAGCGCACAATCAATATGTATCTGATGGAATTCCATAAAAAATTCGCAATACCCTTCGGTGCCCTCTTTTTTGTTTTTTTGGCCTTTCCTTTGGCCTTGAGTGCGCGGACTAACGGGCAAAGCGTCGGTTTTATTGTTGGCTTGTTGTTTGCAGTTTTTTATTGGGCAATGCTGATCGGCGGGCAAACCCTGGGATTGAGGCTGGGATATAACGGTCCTGTAATGATGTGGATACCTAATGTGGTAATTCTGGTTATAGCCTGTTTTTCACTATTCAGGAGGCTGTTCAGATGAAACTTCTGCAGCGCTATCTTGTCAGCGAATTTATGCCGGTTTTTATTGTCGCCCTGTCTTTTTTTGTACTTCTGTTACAGTTAATTGATCTTTTTACAAACTTGTGGCGCTATCTTTCATATGAGGTTCCTCTTCAAAGCATTGTCCGGGTGATGATTCTGTACCTTCCCAAATGTATTTCATTTGCAATGCCCATTGCCATTCTGTTTGCAGGCGCCTATGTGATGGGCTCTCTGTATGCCCGTAATGAACTTACCTCTGTTTTTTCCTCCGGTGTGCCATTGCTTGTACTTGTGTCACCGTTAATTGTTTTTGGTATTCTGCTGTCTTTCGGAATGTTTCATTTTGAAGACCGTCTGGTTATTCACTCTCTCAGAGATAAAAACGCCCTTAATCGTGTGTTATTGAATCAGGAAGAAACACTCAGCAATAACAATGTTGTCGTTCTGTCCGAGAATGCCTCGATTGTATATACGGCCGATTACTATCAGGACACCGGACAAAAACTGTTTTCGGTTTTGATTGTTCAGCGAAATCCGGATGGTACCTTGCACCGTCTTGTCAGAGCACCCTCTGCCAGCTGGTATGGTAGATACTGGGAGCTTGAGGATCCGCAAGTCTATACACTGATGGAAGATAATCGGTTAACACTCACCAGAACAATCGAAGAAGGAATCTTCACAGAGGATCCGGAATTATTCCGGCGTAATACAACGAATGTGGATGAATTATCTGCCCGTGATGCCCGCGTTTTTTTGGATGTATCAAGACGCTCCGGATCCCTGCGGGCAGAACACCTGGCTGATTATTACAAGAGGTTTTCTTTTCCGTTTACCATTGCAATTGTTCTCGGGATTTCTTTATCAATTGGAGGACGTTTCAAAAAGAACATCCTTTTAATGAGCCTCCTGCTCAGCCTGTCTGTAGCTGTCGGTTTTTATGTGACCCAGATGGTCACAATGTTGTTTGCCAAGTGGGAATATATTAGCCCCCTTTCCGGAGCATGGTTTCCGGTAATACTTTTTATGGGCATCGCTGCCTTATTACTGCGTTTTGCAAGGACATGATCAATGAGTAAAAACACTTCGATATTCAGACTGGAACATATCGATTCCGGCTGTCGTGCGCGAACCGGTTTTATAGACCTGCCTCACGGGGTTGTAGAAACTCCTGCCTTTATGCCGGTAGGTACAAATGCTACCGTAAAAGCAATGACCAAAGATGCTCTGAAAGAAATCGGTTTTCAGATCATACTGGCAAATACCTATCATTTGTATCTTCGTCCGGGAGTAGATATTATACGACAGGCCGGAGGCTTGCACGGTTTTTCCGGCTGGGAAGGGAATTTCCTGACCGATTCGGGGGGCTTTCAGGTTTTTTCACTGGCATCGTTCAGAAAGATTACCAAAGACGGTGTCCGTTTCAGAAGTCATATAGACGGTTCCTCCCATATGCTGACTCCCGAAAGTGTCGTTGATCTGCAGGCAGGTTTTAACAGCGATATTCAGATGCAGCTTGATGTCTGTACAGGCTGGGGAACTGAGTGGAAAAAGGCAAAGAACGCCCTTATTATTACACATGACTGGGCACTTCGCGCAAAGAAAGCCTGGCTTGAAACTCCGGAACAGTATCAGGGCTCATTGTTCGGTATAGTGCAGGGAAATTTTTATCACGATCTGCGAAAAGAGAGTGCTGCCTTTGTTACCGATCTGGACACACCCGGTATTGCTATTGGCGGTCTTTCGGTCGGAGAACCGCCGGAGGTATACAGGGAACATCTTGAAGCTACTGCACAATTACTTCCGGCCGGAAAACCCCGATACGTAATGGGGATAGGAACACCCGATTACATACTCGATGCCGTGTATCACGGTATTGATATATTTGATTGCGTCCTGCCAACACGTAATGCACGCAATGGTTCATACTTTACCCGGGATGGTGCGTTGGCTATAAAAAAGGAACGATATTCCAGGGATTTTGGACCGATCGATCCTGAATGCAACTGCAGGGTATGCAAAGAATATTCACGGTCATACCTGAGACATTTGTACAAAAACGACGAAATTCTCAGTTCCATGCTGGCTTCATGGCATAATCTGGCTTTCTTGCATCAAATGATTGCCGAAGCAAGAACTGCAATACGCGAGAACCGCTTTGCAGAATACAGAACTGCGTTCCTTGAGCGCTTTCAGTCAGTTTCCGGGAGGGACCAATGAACCAAAAAAAACGTACCTTTACCGTACTGCTATTGTGCATCTGTTCATTCAGTTTTTTTTCCCAGCAAAACACCAAAACACCTGAAGAAAGGCGCAGGGATATAATACAGTTCGGACTGGAAAACGAGGTTATTGATCTGGTGGATATACTGCGTAAAGAGCAGGTGAATGATTTTAATGAAGAGCTTGTGGTTCTGTTCAACAGAACCCGAAGTCCCGGTGTTCGTGAAAGTATACTCGGCCTTTTTACCGAGCTGGCAGTTTCCGGTCTTTCTGATTGGGCCTTGCGTGTTTTGGAAGAGCCCTTTGAGTATCGCCTGAGTACGGTCTCTGCTGTTCTTTCTTATGCCGGTGCAATACGGCTTACAGAAGCAGCACCGCATGTGCGAGCCCTTATTGACCGCGATCAATCTGAATACCGCAGTGCTGCAATAGCAGCCCTGGGTAAAATCGGAAATGTTGATGACGGACGTTTTTTACTGGATTACTTTACAAGTGAAATTCCCGGCGATGAAAAAACCCGTCTGGTAACACGACAGGCGGTTATGGCCGCTCTTGCCGAATTACATCTTGTTGAACTGTGGGATGAAATATCCACTATCGTTTCGGATACAGATGAAAATTTGATGATACGTGCGAGTGCTGCCGAATCCATCAGCAAAATGGGAAAAGAAGAGGCAATCCCTGTCCTTGTAGCCTTATATGAGGACAGGGATCCTCATTTACGCACTGCAGCGGTAAAAGGCCTTGGAAATTTTGAAGGAGCCGAAGTCGATTCTGTCCTGATAGAGGGTTTGCGCGACAGTTATTTCCGTGTCCGGCTTGAGGCGATCGGTTCTGCCGAAAAACGAAGATTGAGTCAGGCCTCTGCACTGATTTTATATCGTGCCCGGAACGATCCGGTAGAACAGGTTCGCCTGCGTTCTTTTGATGCCCTTGCTGTCATGCAGGACCCGGAGGGCTGCCGGTGGCTCAAAGAAACACTGAGCGATGCAAAAAGAACAGATCGTCTTCGCTTCCAGGCAGCCAGTGCCCTGATTCGTCTGTATCCTGATTTTGCTGTTGCTGAAATCCGGGGATTGGCCGAAGAAGCCCTTGCTGATGACCGCAAAACCTGGCTGCGCTACGAACTTGGCAAGGTGCTGCACCGGCAGGGCGGGCAACACTATTCGGCTGTCGCAGCTTCGTATCTTGCACACAAGGACGTATTGACGCGCAGCATAGGCCTGGATTTGTTTGCCAAATATCGCTTCCCCTCACTCAGTGCTGCGGTAGAAGCGATAGCTGCTGATGAAAAACAGGGAGCCCTTCAGCGCCGTGCAAAGCAAATGCTTGATAACCCGGCGAAAGATGAATGACAATTGTCAGTGAATTGAAGTAAGAAGCCTGTTCAGTTTGATTACCGGATCTTCATATTCGTGGAGCATGAAGGTTATTTCATAGTCCTTGTCGGAAACTATTGTTATTTCTTTTCCGATGCAGTCTTCAATAATGCTGTTTTCAGCGTAGGGGAAATACTGCGGTTTAAGAATAGCGAGCGAGCATTGTGTTCCGTCAAAGCGAACCTCAGCTATACGCGCCGGGAATTTTACCAGGAATACCCAGAATGCTGAATGTCCCCCGCCAAGTGAAAGACGCGAGCCGCTTTTCATTACATGAATATTCCGCTTGCCGATATGGGGGTTCTGGTTCCGGACCTTAAGCTCAAGCATAATGTTTCCATTCGCCCGCACCTGTATCTTCTCGCCGGAGCGTGCAGCAGCAAAATGTCCCTGGTGGTGCGATTTATTGGCCGCATCAGCAAGGATCTGCAGTCTGGATAAGCGTTCACGTTCTTTTGCTGCTTCAAATTCACCAAACACCGAGTTTGAATCGAGTGTGGTCCGGGCAGGGTAGTGCAGTTCTGTTGTGGATCGTTTTTCTGCGGCTTGTGCAAGTATTCTGGCTGCATCATCGTTTTTCTGTGCAGCAGCTGCAAGCAGTTCAGATTTTGAAGCAGCGGAAACACCTTGGGATGAGCTGTGTGCTGATCCAGGTACATCCCTGTAATCGGTCTTTGATGATCCTGCTGCTTCTGCCAGAACCCTTTCAGCATTGTGTGCAGTTTCCGGCTGCGCAGATGCGGTGCCCCGGGCTGCAGCATTCCCGAGAATTCGGGCGGCAGGCTGTGAGGTACTGCGAAGCATAACAATCAATAAAAGAAGGATAAGGATAGCGGCAATAATGACCAGGAGCAAAACGGAAACTACAGGGCCAAGTGACCGCAAAAAAGATCCAAAAGAAAAGGATACCAGCTCAAGCGCCAGCGTTCCGGACTGAGGGACAACACGCAGGTTTTGGGAAAAGGCAAGTGTTACCGCCAGTTCAGTTTCACCGGCCGGAAGCGTGTCCGGCAGAACAATGGGAGCACGAAGTGCGGCTTTTTTATTTCCGCGCAGGGTTAAAAAGGTGTTTCGTTCAAGGATGTTGATTCCGTTCCAGAATACACCGGTCAGTTCAATAGACAGGGTTTTATCAACAGGATTTGAAATTTTGAATGGTACACTGAACCATCGTCCGCGCTTGCCCAGATGTGCCGGGAAAACTATCTCCGGCATTGCCAGCAGTCCGTCAACAAAGTTTAAAGGTATATCGCCTTCCGGTAGCTGTGTTGAGCGGATATCAAGCGCATTGGTAAAAGTTTGCGAAATGTCAACATATTCACTGATATCGGTTGCGCCGTCAGCTGTTGTCCCGGAAGAAACCAGACTGCCCTGAAGATTCCGTATCACTGCATCTTTGGGAAAGGGTATCTTTACATAATACACATCCCAGCCGTCCGCCCGGATTCGTGATGCCATCTGGTCAAGTTCGCGTTCTACCTCCGGTCCTTCAAGAGATGCGTACGGGCTTGACGGGGGAGGGTTGAATATGCCGTCGGAAATGATAATGATGATTTTTCGGGATGATTGTGTCAGGCTCGAAATATACTGATGTGTGTACTGCAGGCCGGAAAGGAAGTCCGAATTCTGACCCAGGGGGAACAAAAGCATGAACCGTGAAACAATCCGGGATACGTCTGCTTCCGTCCGGATTGATTGTGCTACTTCAAGATGTACCCGTGAATTGAATGATACAAGGTGAAAGGTATCGCCCGGTCTTACAAAACGCCGGGCGATTTCTGACAGGATGCGTGTGTTTATGTCTTCAAACCAGGGAAGTATGGTGCCCGATGTATCCATCAGGACCAGTACATCTGCGTGCTGCGCCGCAAGGGTGGAAAGCGAAAGACACATCAACAGAATACACAGTACTTTTAACTTTTTCACGCATCTACCCTTATTCGTTTTCAGAAGGAAGCGGATGTTATACTTTCAATGGTATAGTCATAATCCCGCTCATTGATTGTGAAACTGATTTTATCGCCTTCACGTTTGTTAAGTATAGCATTTCCGAAGGGCGACATGTATGAAATGATACCCTTGTCAGGATCTGACTCCCACGGACCAAGTATCGTAAAGGTTTCGCGTTCGCCGGACTCATTGCTTTTAAGCTGTACAATAGTTCCGAAAGAAACACGGGCTGTAGTGATTGTGGTCGGATCAAAGATCTGCGCACGGTCAATTTCTTCCTGCAAACGGCTTGCTGTGGTATTAAGAATGGTCTGGCGTTCTTTTGCAGCCTTGTATTCGGCATTTTCACGCAAGTCTCCAAGTGACAGGGCAAAACCGATTTCCCTTGAGTTTGCAGGAATATCAACGTCGATGATCTGCTGCAGCAGTTTTTTCTTTTCTTCAAGCATACGCGAGGTAACAATAAGGCCCCGTGTAACAACGGTTTTTTCTTCGGTACCGTAGAACTTGAATCCCTTGTGTTTTTCCAGAATCCGGTTGCGAAGGTTCATTTTGAGTGCAGGATCAAGATCGCGTACATCATCAATCAGGGTATACAGGCGTGTAATGGTGTCTACATCGCTTTGCAGCATGTAGTTTTCAAGCATAGTGTCCTTGCCGAACAGTATGGTTTGCACCTGCCGGTTAATCTTGCGGTTTTCTGTAGTGTCCCGTTGATTGGCTATCTCGCGGAAGGTAACCTCAAGGATGTGAATAAGAGTAATCAGCTGTTTTTCATAGGGAATGCCGAGTTCCTTGAACCAGTCCAGGTCCTGTGCGTTCTTGAACAACCAGATAACCGCCTGGCGGTAGTCACGGTAGTTTTCAAAACACAGTTCTGCAAGCTCGCCGAGCTTGTCGGTTACGCCCTCCTTGAACAGTGTATCAATAATTTCCGAAGACAGAACTGTCGGGAAAAGACGGATAAAGACATTGACCCAGTCCGTTACAAAAAGCTTTATGTTCTGAAGATACGAACGTTTAAGATCAGCATTCTTGATTGCAGTATATACGGTAGACGGATCTTCCACGCCTTCAAAGAGTTCGGCAAAGGTGTGGGGCAGGGGAACGTTCATGTGCGGGTGACGGGCAATGATCTGCTTGACAATCAGATAACTGCCGATGATCTGTTCGTTGACCTGGTTGAAACTCTTGATATAGCCCATGAAGTAGTTGAACATTTCGGCAAAGTATTCCGAATCCGTTTCTCCCTTGTCCGAAAAGTCGATCAGCAGGTCAATACGCGCAAAGAAGTTCTTCTGGGCCTTGAACTCGTTAAAGAGTTTTTCTTCAAGCGAAATCGGGCGGTCGCGAACCACATAAAAGTCGATGTTGGTAGAATTAACGCCGAACCCGGGATCGCTTTTCAGAATGTTTCGTGCTTTTGTGCTCCAGCTTGTCCATTCATTGGCTGTAAGAACTGACGGTACCAGCTCGGCCTTGATGTGTTTCAGGTCACAGTTGTTATCATAGCTCTTGATGATATTTTTCAGGGCCCAGGTTGGTTCTTCCTTAACCTTCTTGACCAGTTTTTCTTTTTTCCAGATCGACTTGAGTACCCATATATGGTCCCGGTTAAGGGTCTGCAGGGCATTTACACCCATTTTAAGGCTCATCACATGACCGCGTTTCTTTGCAAAGTCGATGGTCAGTTCGTCATTTTTAACATCGGCTATGCGGCCTACACCCCAGGTCCGGTGGAAAACGAAGTTTCCGGTGTCGAAGGAGATGTGTTTCTCGAACTCCGAGATAGCCTCAAATACGTTGCGCCAGCTTTGTGAAAGGTTACTGGTCTTTATGTATTCATCCAGCTGGCTGTGGCCGGCATATTTACCGCGATAACATTCAACAAGCTCTTTGCGGGCCCAGGAATCTTTATCATCATAGGATAAAATGCGTTTTAACAGTTCAAGAGAGGTATTCCAGTCCTCATTGGTCTTGTAGTGGGCATACAGCTCCTGTAAAAGCATGGCGCTGCGGTCTTCCCCGAGTGTTTTGGCTATTTTGCGCTCGACGTGATGGAAAAACTCTATTTCCTGGGGGATCAGGCCGACCAGGTGAGTCCAGATTTCCTTTATGGAATTTCCCTGACGCCGGTTTATATAGCGATACAGGGCCTTTTTATAGTAATCAACTGCAGTTTCAAGATCGTCTTCTTTTTCGTATTTTTCGGCCAGAAGCTTTGCGATGTCAGCTTCTTCATAGTCAATTTTTACCAGGCGTTCCCAGATGGTGAACAGCTCATCGTTGTCAGATTCCTTGTAGCAGTCCGCAAGAGTACGCAGGGCAAATTTGGACTCGCCGAAATCAAGAACCCTGTTGCACAAGTGCTCAACAATCGGTGTCTTGTGATTATCTATAAAAATATTGATAAGGTTGATAAGCGAAGAATCATCAAGGGACTGCTTTGACAGGGCGGCTATACCTGACAGATACAGGGCAATGATACTGTTTTTTGTATGAGCCAGATGCTCATCGCATACCGCTTTCAGCTCATCAACGAACTTTGCAGTCTGGGCTTCACGGTAAATGGTGTCCAGTTCCTTGAAGTTGTTAATGGAGTAATTGCTGATGGTGGCACGGGTCCACTTTTCTTCATTCAGCATTTCCTGGACAGATTTTACCAACGATTCAGACATCTTCGTTTCTCCTGCGTATCCGGTTTACAGCGCATATTTTTCATACACGCCGAGATCCAGCAATTTAATTTTCAAAAGCACTTCGTTTATTCTTGCCTTGTCTTCGTTCACGTTTATATAGTGATCGATCAGCCAGAAATAATGATTGATAAGCCGCGGAATCAGTACTGCGCGGTCATTTGTCTGGCCATCCCTGACCTCGTTTTCGAGGGCAAAGACAGCCTGCTTGAGTTTTCCGAATTCCAGGGCACGCAGCTCTCGCTTGACATTGAAAACGCGGAACAAAACACCGTGTACCGGTATCCATTCCGCAAGCTCTGCCCCCTGATATCCCAAACTCTCTACATGGTCGATCAGCCTCCGGATGATTTCCGATTCCAGGAAATGCAGCTCCACCAACTGGGCACCGCTGAAAAAAGCTTCCCGAAACAGAACCTTGCATAACCGGGTCTCCCCGCACAGGGCATAACAGTCAGCAAGCTCGGCAAGGATGGCAGGGCTGTCCGGCTCTGCATCCCGCGCCTGTTCCAAAAGCTGCAAGGCCCGTTCATAGTCACCCAGGGCCTTGAAACAGAGTCCGGTTTTCCGGTACAGTTCGCCGTCCTGTGTCGTTCCATTTTCCCGGTACAGAGACTGATAATTACGCAAGGCAAGGGTAAACGCACAGTGACGCAGGGCATACATGAGTGTGTCGCTCCGGATATTCTGTTTTTCCATATACATTGTAAACGGCTTCCACAGCGAAACGATGTATTCTCCGCGTTCAAATGCGGTGCGTTCATCACCGGACTTGCGCAGTTTTTCCTTCCAGTAATTAATACCGGTAAGGATGTCTACCAATACGGTGTTTTCCAGATCCCCTTGCAGCAGATCGGTCAGAACCCGGTAGGCCTGGTCGAGTTCGGCTGCTTTGAGAAGGTCATACACGTCCTGCACGAGGGCGTGCGCCGGTTCAGTAGTCATAATGCTTATACCATTATACTCATAACCCGGTTTTAGTCA
Organism: uncultured Treponema sp.; assembly: GCA_964641135.1. Classification (GTDB taxonomy): domain Bacteria; phylum Spirochaetota; class Spirochaetia; order Treponematales; family Treponemataceae; genus Teretinema. Next base: position 15,570 of record CAZXJV010000046.1, read on the forward strand.
ATTAAGACTTGTATTTACAGTTTCATCGCGCTTTGTTACTATTAAAGAATGAATAAACCGTATTTGCTTGCACCATCGCTGTTAAGTGCCGATTTTTCGGCTTTGGGTGATGCTGTCGCACATATTGCCGAAAACGGCGGTGACTGGATCCATGTCGACGTAATGGATGGCCATTTTGTACCAAACCTCACTCTCGGAGCTCCTGTGGTCAGTGCATTGCGGCCTTTGACAACCCTGCCTCTGGATGTTCATCTGATGGTTGATAACCCCCAGGATCATATCGAACCATTCCGTGCCGCAGGTGCGGATTGGCTAACCTTCCATGTCGAGGCTGTGGTTCACGCTCACCGGTTGATCGGTGCCATCCGCGATGCCGGAATGCGTCCCGGAATCAGCCTGGTTCCCTCGACACCTGTTTCACTTCTGTCCGAACTTCTGCCCCTTGTCGATCAGGTGCTTGTAATGTCGGTAAATCCCGGTTTCGGGGGGCAAAGCATGATATATTCCTGTCTGGATAAAATTCGGCTTCTGAAAAAAATCAAGCAGGAATCCGGTTTTTCGTATATAGTATCTGTAGATGGCGGGGTAAATGCTGAAACCTTACCGGATGTAGTTGCTTCCGGCGCTGATGTAGTTGTGTCCGGTTCCGCCTTCTTCTCCGGTACCCTTTTTGGCGGTTCCGGAAAAAAACACTGCTGACAGGCATCACGTTTGTCGGCACCCTGACAATTTGTGCAACCGGGAGTTTGCAATGAAGAAAATCGCTTGTGTGTTGCTGATACTGACGGCTGGACTGTGCAGCCTTTTTGCGGATGACCTTGTCTCCGGGCTTGATGCGTATGCCCGCTCTGACTGGAAAAATGCCCTGGAACACTTCCGCAAAGCCGTCTCCCGTCCGGAAACAGCAACTGCCGAGGCATGGTACTGGCTTGTTATGAGTGAAATTTCCCTTGGAGATCACACCGGCGCCCTGCGGAATGCTGACAGATTCCTTGCAGCCTTCCCCCAGGACGGGCGCACAGCAGATATTCAGTATCAAAAGGGCAGGGTTCTGTTTCTGGAAGCTCAGTACGAGCGCTCCATACAGGCCTTGTATACCTTTGTAAGCAGCTGGCCCAGGCATGCCCTTGTTTCCTCTGCATATTACTGGATCGGTGAATCCCTGTTTGCAGTCGGACGGTATGAAGAAGCCGCAGGTTTGTTCTATCGGGTTGTTTCGGTATATCCGGGTTCGGTCAAGCATGAAGCTTCTGTGTACCGGCTTTCCCTGATCGAGCGTACATCCCGCGAGGAAGAACTGCTTGGCCTTTTAAAGCTCAGCCATGAAGAATCGCTGCGTGTTATCGAAGAATACCAGCGCCGGGAACGTACCTATGAACAGGCAATCAATGCCTATCAAAAACGCATCTCGGATATGATCAAGGACTCAAGACTGGGTGAACTTGAAACCCAGCTTGGAGAAGAAAAAAACCGCAATGCCAGGCTGCAGGATGACAACGCAGCCCTCGAGATGCGTATAGCCGAACTGGTTGCAGCCCTTGCCCTTGCCGGACAGCAGGTTCCTTCGCAGGATATGCCGTCTGCACAGGACACCGCATCGGATAATCGCAGACGTCTGGAGGAAATGCGCAACAAGGCACGGTCCCTGCAATCTCTGTATGACCAGATTCTGGAGAATGAATGAACATGAAAGCACTCAAGGGCGTTTTGATACTGTGGTTCTTTTTGATGGTCTGTCCTGCCTTTTCCAATTCTCCTATGGAACTGGTATCAGGCTCCCTTCGTCTTGTGGTCTTTCCTGCAACCGGCGGGTTTTGTATATATGATATTTCCGATGTCGGAAGACAGCGTCACATTCCCTTGTTTGATGACCGCAATTCGGCTGCAACCACCTTTTTCTCGGTCAATGCCGGCGGTCGTGTATTCCGTCTGGGACGCCGTGTCGGCAGACCCTTAAACGTGGAACAATTCGATGACAGGATTGTCGCACGGTTTCAGACCAGCGATGATTTTTTTGTTGACCAGACTTTTTCATTTGTGTACTCACCCGGTACAACTTCTGCCCGGGGCATTAAAATAGAAACACATATCGAAAACACATCCGGAAAGCCCCTGGACCTGGCGCTTCGTCTTCTTCTTGATACTACCCTGGGTGAAAATGAGGGTATACATTTTTTCACCGATCAGCGCCCCCGCGTTTCTGCCGAAACCCGAATCACTCCGTCTGATTCCGACAGATTGATTGTCTCCCGCAACAAACAGGCCTCGCTGATGTGGCTTCTGGACAGCGAGGGAGCAACCCGGCCGTCCATTCTGCAGGCTGCCAACTGGGAGCGCCTGAACATTCTGTCCTGGGAGCCGGACTTTGTTGAGGGTAGAAGCTTTAATTCCCGGTATACGGTCAACGATTCCGCCCTGATGGCGATATGGCCTTCAGCCCTTACACCGCACCGGCAGTCTGTGCGGGTGGTTACCATCCTCGGCCGCTATGATGAACAGCTGTTCGCAGGCGGAACATCCACCCCTGTAGTGGTGCCTGTAACTCCGGCCCGTCCTGTAACCCCGGCTCCCGTATCTCCTCCCGCACCCGAGCTGCCTCCCGGAGCCGGCAGAGGCCGGGACAGTGATCTGCTGATTATCGAGCAGCTCCTTGCACGCATCGACGAGATCGAGGCAAATCCCGGCATAGTCTCTGATGCCGAACTTGAAAAGCTTATCCGTTCGCTTGATGTGATGCTGGAACGCCTCAAGGACTACGAGTAACCGATGGCCAGGACTGTTCTTGAGCGTGCACGCATCGCCTTCGGCCGCCGCCGCTATAATGATGTTATCAATCTGCTCGAGCCCAACCTGGTGCAGTACCGGGATTCCTTTCAGTATTACTGGCTTCTTGCACTTGCCTGTCTGCACAGTTCGGACATAGGCGGCGCGACCTCCTATCTTCAGCGGGCGCGCCAGATCCGTATGCGCGAGCCTGACCTCTTGTGTGCCCAGGCCGCCCTGTTTTTGCGCCGGGGCGATACCAATCAGGCAGTCGAATACTATCTTGAAGCCCTGGAATACGCACCCCGCCACCCGCTGGCCAAAAAGGCTCTCGAGCTCATCCGCCGCAAGGGCGACCCGGAGTACTTTCAGGACCTTGCAGAAACCGGCAAAATCAGGCGCTTTTATCCGCGCATCAGGCAGCCCGTTCCGGTGCGCCGCCTTGGCGCCCTTGTAGTTGTCCTGGTGCTGGGTGCCGCTGCCTTCAGGATGCTGCCCGGCCTTACCCGTTCAATGCAAGCCTCCCGCGCCGATCTGTCCGCCCTTGATCTCGGTCCGCAGGAGCGCTCCCGTGCGGTAGAGCTGGGCGGTTCATACCGCTACATTCTTACCGAGCAGGAAGTCATCCGCACCTATGAGCGGGCCAGATCACTGTTCCAGTCCTGGAGGGATAACGCTGCCCAGGTGGATATCAACCGTCTTCTGTATTCAAACGCCTCGGTCGCAATCAAGCAGAAGGCCCGTCTGTTGATGGCCTATCTTGCAACTCCGGGTTTTGACTCGATCCGCGATCGCTATGAGTACGGTCAGGTCAAGGCCGACATTCCGCTGTATCAGGATGTGTGGGTGGTCTGGAAGGGTATGGCAACAAACATCGAGCGCACCGAGCGGAGCATCCGCTTCGATCTTCTGGTGGGCTATGATACGCGCAACAGGCTTGAAGGGATTGTTCCGGTGTATTTTGAAACGCTCATCCCGGTCGATCCTGAGCGTCCGCTGGAGGTGCTGGGTCAGGTTTCACTTGAGCAAGATCGTCTTACGCTGCGCGGGGGCGCTGTCTTTCAAAGTCAGCTTCCCGTTCAGCGCTGACGTATCAGGTCTTCCGGCGCTGCAAGGCTTATCAGGTTCGATATCGGTCTGTTTTCCACTATAGCCCGCAGGATATCTGCTCCTGCGGCGGTTGAGTCTATTATTTCCAGAAAGGGCAGTTCTTCTTTAATCCTGTCGCAGGGTATGGTGTCGCACGCAACAAGCCGTTCAAGCATTCCGCTCTGTTTCAGTTCAGCCAGGCGCTGTACGGCAGGCGGGGAGAATACGGGGTGTACAATCATGACGTTGATGGCGCCAACGTCATGGCGGTGTACTTCGCGTACCAGGGCATCCATGGATCCTGCGGTGTCAATCATGTCGTCAACAACCCAGACTGTTTTTCCTTGAAGGGGTACTGCAGACAGGAGGTTTATTCCTTCAACTGTGTTTGTTTTGTTGTAGTTGCGTTGTTTGTGGGCAACCATGAGCTGGCAGCCAAAGGCGGCGGCAAAGTTTCTTGCCAGTCTTTCTCCGCCTGCATCAACAGAGCAAAAGAGCCAGTTATTGCGTACTGTGTTTTCAAGGTACTGTAGGTCAGGTATGCAGGTGTCGCACAGGTACCGCTGCATGAGTATCATGGCAGGGAGGTCGTCTATTGCGCACAGGCAGGGGTCAACGATGGTGCGTGATTTGTCGGAGTGCATTTGCCAGGTAAGAAGGTGGGTCATGCCGAGGGACACGAGTGTTTTGTAATGTACCCACACGCCTACGGAGTTCCGGCTCATGGCATGGTCGGACCGGCTGCAGGAGAGGTAGGGTTCAAATACGAGTATGCCTTTAGCCTGTGACCGGCGCAGTACGTCTATTGTATGATAGAGTTCCATTTTGCAGGTTTCAACGCTGAGGTTCATCGGGTTGCGGCTTGCGTTGGTAAAAAGTATCACCATCCGCCCCCGCACGGAACGGTCAAGTCTTACTTCCATTTCCCCGTCGGCAAAGGTCAGGACTTTCAAAGCGTCGGTAAGGTCTGTAACGCAGTCCTGATACTCCCCCCAGGCACAAAAGGCCTCATTCACGCGGTGAGCATAGTCCATGCAGCTGCGGGTACTCATTATAACCGGTTTTGTCATACCGGTATCATATATCGAAAATGGGGAAGTGTCAAAAAAAGAAGAGGTAGGGGTGGGGCTAACCAATTTGGAGATTTTCTTTGTAAAAATGGGTACATCTGTGCTAAAATAGGTTTAATTACGGGCGGTAGATTGATCTGTATAATTGCGGCCGGTGTACGGTGTCCGGGGTTGTTAGTATGATCAGCATAAGATCACCGTTTGTTGGTGGATGACTGGTTTTTTTATGGGGATAGGGCTAATAAATGTTAGCACGACGCCTTCGGCGCTGGAGGAGTATATGAAATATAATGACTATTATGAATTAGTTAAAAAGCATCTTGCACAATATAAAGTGAAAAACTTAAAAATTATGGAAGATGGTGTTTACAAACGAAATAATAAACAGTATGCACATATTCTTCCAGAATTATTAAAATACCAAAACATACTTTTAACTTATAGAGATGACATTATTAGTTATCTACAAGAAAATAAGATAAAACTACATAATGATTTTCATCATTTGAATTCTTCGCAAGCATTGTGCCTAAATTTGTTTTCACCATTTTGCATAACAAATAATTTAAGTTTGATATTACAGATTATGGGTATTGATGATAGTATCGTTAGTTATTCATTTGAGTATATTCAAGATAAAAAAGAATATACAAATTTTGATTTTTTTATCAATGGTAAAAAATACAATTACTATTTTGAAGTAAAATACACAGAGCAAAAATATGATGATGAATCAATGGATGAAAGTCATATAAAAAAATATGAATCAATATATAAAGAAAAGTTACGAGAAATTGGTAATATTGATATAAAATTGTTTTTTGAAAATTATCAAATATTTAGAAATATAATTAATGCAAAAAATGATAAGGTAATTTTTGTTTTACCAAAACAAAGAGAAGATATGATAGAAAAGATAAACAGTATAAAGAAAATAGTGAATTGCTCACAGAATATTTATATTCTTACTTTGGAGGAAATTGTAAATATTTCCAGATATAGTAATAATGACAAACTAAAATCAAATTATATAGAGTTTAAAGAAAAATACCTAACAACTGCTTCAACTTGACATTACCTTTGTCATGATTTTTGCAGTCGCAAAAATCACGCCAAGCCCTTCTGGCACGGTAATGCAAGTTAAGCAAATGTTAGGCCGACCCTGCGGGCGCAAAAAAAAATTTTATTGAAAAAGAGTTGAAAAGAAAATATTGGATCTGAGCTTGTCTTGCTTACCAAAGAAAATTGCATAATTAAAGGAAAGTAAATTGAAAGTAGATTTAGCAGTACAATCATATAAAAAAATTGAATCATTGGTCTATACTTTATTGTCTATCAAAAAGTATTGTAATCACCATATTGAAACTGTCTATATTAATGATGATTGCAGTGGTAATGACCTTAGTTTGTTTGAATCAGGGTGGTTAAAGGATTTGTTTCCAAACTGGAAAATTAAAACTAGGTACAATTCAATGCCAGTGGGAACTGGTACGATTTTTTTAAAAGACTATAAGCCGCACTACTTGATAGGCGATGAAAAACCGAACAAGACAGCTCTCACTAAGATAAAGAATTTCATTAAGAAAACCTTTCGGATGGTAGGTTTAATGAATGTGCCTCAAGGATATACAATTGAAGATATTAGGTACCAATGGGGGATAGAAAGCACAGATAAAAAGTGGTTGTTTATCTGCCATGATGATTTAAAGCTAACAGGCGATGTAATTTGACTCTCCCCGGAATATGTCAATATAGTTGTCGGGTTCTTTGACATAAATTATGCTGTGCTA
>CAZXJV010000047.1:0-22121 GCA_964641135.1 uncultured Treponema sp.
TGGACCGAGCGCTGCATGAGGGATTCATCCATATGGTGTCTGCCCTCGCGTCCGGATTCACTGTCCCTCCAGCGCCGGCTTTGAGGAAAGACCCATTGCCAGCCCCACTCGACGCTGCCGGTTGGATATTTGCGCTCCAGGGCCCCCGGCAGCGGCGCCTGTCCCCAGCCCTCGGTACGGTCCCGTTCGTGGATCAGATGCACCCTCGCCAGATGTTCGGTAAGGGGAGGGCACAGCGCTTCGGGCAGCATGGTAAGCCGGTCTTTTGCACCCTTCCCGTTACGGATCAGGATCTCACGCCGTTCAAAATCGATATCCTGCACCCTCAAGCCCAGGCACTCGGAAAGGCGCATCCCTGTGCCGTACATCAGCCGGGCAGCCAGCTGTTTATCCCCGCTTAACAGCGAAAGGATGCGTTTTACCTCTTCACGGCTCAACACCACCGGCAGGCGCACCGGCTTTTTTGCACGAACCACCTCGCCCAGATCATCTACCGGCCGGCCCTGCACATGCTTGAAAAAAAACAGGATTGCCGCCAAAGCCTGATTCTGGGTGGAGGCACTGACCTGTGCAGCAACCGCCAGGGCACTTAAAAATGCGTTTAACTCCTCCTCGCCCAGCGCCATAGGCGCCTTTGCGGCATTGTACCGCAGAAACCGGGCCAGCCATCCCCGATACGACTGCCTGGTCCGCGCGCTGTAATGCCGGGCTTCAAGAGCCGCACAAAAATCCGCCAGCGCCTGTTTTGCCGCTGCAGTCCCCGGCTCCCGCGGTGCTCCGTTGAGGGCAGTGCGCTGTTCGACAGAAAGCTCCAGTGATCCGGGAGAAGGAGATGATCCAGACGAGGCTCGAGGGTTCCCGCTCTGAACCTTCAGGGCCCCGGGGGACGATCCTTCGCCCCGGCCAACAGCCGCGGATGCAGCCGAGCATGTTCGATTCGGCATGGCCGAAGGTACGGTACATCTTTTATGGATAGTATCTTGCTCCTGCGGTGGCCTATTTTGTGCGGTAAATTGCTGATGCTGTCCGTTCAGCGTGTGGTGTGGTCCTGGGGGAAGGTCTTTAAGCCATGCAGACAGAGCAATAGCGGTGGTGTTTTTTATTGGATGTAGATATTCCTCAAGCAGACGGCGGTTTACTGCTGTATCAGGGATCGTGCAACTGCCATCCCGGGCATCCCAAAAAGAGCCTTTAATTGAGGTGACAACCTCAAGAATATCGGCAGAGTAGTCAAACTCCAGATGTAGGCGGTTATCAGGAGTACGTACAATTTTTGTAGACATATCAGTTTATTCCTTAAAGTACCGGTTGTGATACACATAAGATGTACCAGCAATTGTTAAATATTTCCGGGAAACGTATTGCTGAGGGAGTTGGTGCACCAGTAATCTGGTGGTCTGGCTCTGCTGAAATGGCTGAAAAGCAACTGGTTTTTTTGTCAAAGAAGAAAATAGCCCTATACGTGAGCTTTATTCATTGATGTGTCCTATGGAGATCAGTCTGCTAATGCTATCGAAACAAGAATGTGTAAAGTTTGCTTGACATGTGGTGTTTGCGATGCTATAGTTAAGGTAAAGCTAGCTTTACATTTTGGCTTCGGTACCGGTGGCGCCATGGGCTATCTGAGCTGGAGCTGGAGCTGGAGCTGGAGCTGAGCGTGAGTAACCTGTGTGTATCGCTGATAATAAAGGCTTGATAGTCATTGTTACCAGCTAAAAAAATGTCAGGTTAAACAAGGGAGGTACACAGGATGGAGAACCGCATACGGGAGCTTCGGGAAAAGGCCTCGATGACACAGGATGATCTTGCCCGCTGCCTTGATGTGTCCCGGCAGACGGTGATATCGCTTGAAAAGGGGCGGTATGACCCGTCGATCAAACTGGCCTTCAGGATAGCCCGGCAGTTTAATCTGCCGATCGAAACCATTTTTGAGTATTCCGGGGAGGAATAATATGAAGAAACTTTTAAACATACCGATTGATATCAGAATCCTTATAGCTAAACTGCTTGCCGGCTCGCTTGTTGTGGGTGTTTCAGCCGCGGCAGGAGTACCACAGCCGGTGCTGAATGGGATGCTGTACGGCTTTATTGCTGCGTTCACCTTTTTTACTGTTCAGGTTATTGTGCGCCGCGTCCGGAAACAGCGGCTGTACGGCAAATATGATGAGCGCGAAGATTTGATCTGGTACCGCAGTTCTTATCGTACCCTGCTTGTTGTGATTCTGCTGCTTTATGTGCACATTGTTGCGGCCTTTACAGTGCCGCAGGTAATGAAGTTCCCGCCGGTGTTCAGTTCTGTGATACTGCTGGGGCTTATTGGTATCAGTATAGTGGTGTTCCAGCTCATTGAACGACGGCGCACCTGATTAGCAGGCCGCTGACAAACGTTAAGCCGATTGTGCAGGGGTGCGTGCAAGGGCGCTTTCGGGCCGGCAGAGAGCGTCTTTGAGTTGTCCTGTTATCAAAAAACGTGGCTCGTTCACATTTACCAACAAAATTGATAGCAGTCCATGTATACTAAATAAAAAAAAAGGAGGCGGTATGGAACTGGAGCCACGGCAGGTGCTGTTGAAACAGCGGTGGAACCCTTTTACGGGGGGACGGGACAAGGAATGGTGGTACACGGGGATCAGCGATGAGACGAACGGTGTGTACATCGGGTTTTCTGTTATCAGGGTAAAGTTTATTGACTCGATCAGTGTGACGGTGTTTGATCCTGCGGCGGGTAAGCCGGTACATGCGGGGTGGAAGGGCTTTTTGAAGCCTGAAAACCCGCCGAATCAGCTCAGCCTGAAGGCGAAAGGGCGGAATTTTGTTTTTTCGTATACGGGCAGTGAGGAGGATGGCTGGAATTTCGAGCTGGATTCACCGGATATAACAGCCCGCCTGCGGATTGAGCCCGAGCTGCCTCATTTTACCAAGTTTGACAACTTTTTTGTTGATGATTACATGCTGATTCACTGGTTTGGCAACCGGGCGAAGGGGACTGTTTCTTCGGCTGGCCGTACCTATAGCGTGAATGATGGTCGGGGGTATCTGGATCATTGTGCCGGAACGGTGCCTGGAAAAACCAAATGGCACTGGATTGCGGTTCAGAATGAGCGCTGTTCTCTTGCGTCTTTGATGAATTACGGGGTCTATCCGCAGTGTTACACACAGGCATATCTGCCGGCTCAGGGTGCGGTTTCGGGACCCGGCGCGGACAAGGATCCTTCACCCTTTAACCGCTGGATCAGGCTTGATCAGGATGTGTCGTTTGAGTGTTACCATGAGGACCGTTTTAACCGGCATTGGCGTATTACCAGTCCGGATATGCATCTGAAGATGATCATTGTTCAAAGTGATCTGGAGCGTGAGCGGATTCCGCCCCTGATTCCCTTTTTGGTCAAGCTTGACCACTGGCATTGTTCGGTTACAGTTGCCGGTCATATCAGGGTGGACGGTGTCTGGATTGAAACTGGTGTGATGCACGGTGTCTTTGAGGAGCATTTCGGAAACTGGTAGGGAGGTCGTATACCGACCGGTAGGTAAGGGCAAGGGTTGCGCTGTATACCGACCGGTAGGTAGGCTTGTGGTTGCGCTGTATACCGACCGGTAGGTAGGTCCACCGTTGTATCAATATACCAACCGGTAGATATACGTCCTGCGAATACGAACCTGCAGGTTTCAAACGTATAATAACGAATGAAGGTGACCTCTAAAAACTGAAGTTTTTAGAGGTCTACCAAAAAAAACGCAAGCAATCGCAGAGCCAATTTCAAAAGAAACCGACTTTTGAAATTGGCTCAATAATGTAAGGATTTGCAAGGGCAGCTCGGAAAACCAATATAGTTTTTTGAGCTGCCCTGAAGTCTGTCAGTAGCTGTACACGCCGCGGTTAAGGCCATCTCGTACAGCCGAGATTACTTTTCCGGCGCGGAGGGTGGCACCCGAGAAGGCGTCAACGTTTTCAGTTACGATTGATCCGCTCTGGTAGAGATCTTTCAGGCTTGTGCGGATGTCTTTTCCGACAAGGTAATCCAGGAGCTGCTGGTATTGTCCCCTCATTCCCTGTATTAAGGGATCTTCGCTTGTTCGGTAGTTAATCCGGCCGTATTCCAGGTGACGGAAACCAGCTTTTGTGACAACATTATCCTTGAGTGTGAATTCTACCCCAACCTGCTGCACGTTATTATCTATGAAGACTCCCCGGTATGTACCGTCTTCGTAAGATGCCTGAGCCGGTTTGGCAGTGCAGGACACAGCAACAAAAAGTGCAGTTATCAGCAAGGCGGTTATAGTAAACGTGCGCATAAAAAACCTCCGAAATATGTAAGCTATGGTTAACCGTATCTCATGATAATTGATTATGCAAGAGGGTGTGTGTTTTCCATGGACAGGTATGAGTGTTTATCCCGGATCGTGTTATACCTACCGGTATGTATATAAAAACCTGTGCGTTGCGATACATACCGGTAGGTATACTGTCTGATTAGCAGGCCGCAGACAAACGTGACTGTCTTTGTCATCAGCCTGTCAGCTTATATATCCCCGTGGTATCCACATCCTGCCAGGGTATACATCAAACCTCGACATGTTGAGAAAAACCTCATTTTTTGTTACTGTCCTTTTACCCGGGGTAAAGCCCCTGCCAAGGAGAAGCGGATGCATCTTGTTTGCCTGGATCTTGAAGGAGTACTGGTACCTGAAATCTGGATCGAGTTTTCCCGTGCAACGGGTATCTCCGAACTCACCCGAACAACCCGTGATGAACCTGATTACAGCAAGCTGATGCGTTTCCGGATGGATATCCTTGATCGCAATGGCCTGAAGCTTCCTGACATACAGAAGGTTATCGGCGGCATGGATCCCCTGCCGGGTGCCCTGGAATTCCTTGATGAGCTTCGTTCTTTAACCCAGGTAGTCATTCTTTCCGATACCTTCAGCCAGTTTGCCCAGCCCCTGATGCGAAAACTTGCCTGGCCGACCCTGTTTTGCAACACCCTGGAAATCGATACTGCCGGCCGTATAACCGGTTTCCGGTTGCGCCAGAACGACGGCAAGCGTACAGCCGTTGATGCCTTTCATTCCATGAACATGAAAATTCTTGCTGCAGGCGATTCATTCAATGACTTGTCAATGATTCGCGCTGCTGACTCAGGAGTACTGTTCCGCTCCCCGCAGGCGATTCGTGATGCGAACGCTGATTTGCCCGCAGTCGAGCAGTATGCCGACCTTCTTTCGCAGGTAAAAACCTTTTTGACGCGGTAAAAACTGATTAAACCTGTTCGCTGGGTGTTTGCGCCCAGCGAGTTTGTCAGTACCCTGCTAATCGATCGCTTTTTTAAGTGCCTCAACCTTGTCTGTTTTTTCCCAGGGGAACTGGCTGCGGCCGAAGTGGCCGTAGGCGGCAGTTGCCTGATAGATGGGACGGCACAGATCCAGTGATGTAATTATTCCTGCCGGTGATAGATCAAAGACCTTCTGTACTGCGATGCTGATTTGTTCGTCATCGACCGTACCGGTGCCGAAGCTATCGATCATAACGGAAACGGGGAAGGGAACACCGATAGCATATGCCAGCTGAATTTCACAGCGTTCAGCAAGACCGGCTGCGACAATATTTTTGGCAACATAGCGGGCCATGTAGGCGGCTGAACGGTCTACCTTGGACGGGTCTTTTCCGGAAAACGCTCCGCCTCCGTGACGGCCCATACCTCCGTAGGTATCAACAATGATCTTGCGTCCGGTTAGTCCGGTGTCGCCGAAGGGGCCACCGATAACAAAACGGCCCGTCGGGTTGATAAAGTAGCGGGTTTTTTCGTTAAGCAGGCCGGTGGGGCCGAGTACAGGCCGGATGATGCCGTCAATAACTGCTTCCTTAATTTGGCTGTGGCTTATATCGGGGTCGTGCTGGTGTGAAATAACTACGGTATCGATATGCAACGGTGTATGGCCTTCATACTCTATGGTCACCTGGCTTTTTGCATCCGGGCGCAGCCAGGGGATGGTTTTTGTTTTACGCAGGCGTGCAGCTTCTTCCAGAAGGCGGTGGGCGTACATTATAGGCGCCGGCATCAGCTCAGGTGTTTCTGAACAGGCAAACCCGAACATCATTCCCTGATCGCCTGCGCCCTGTTGGCCGCGGTATTCATCAAGGCCCGAACCAACAACCCCCTGATTTATATCCTGGGATTGCGCATGTATCATGTCAAGAACAGCCATCGAATCACAGTCCAGACCGTAGTCAGAGTCGGTATAGCCGATGTCGCGGGCTATATCCCGGGCGACCTTTTGTACATCCACGTAGGTTTCGGTGTTTATCTCGCCTCCGATCAAAACCATTGCTGTCGAGGCGAAGGTTTCGCAGGCAACGTGACTTGCAGGATCCCTGGAAAGGCAGGCATCAAGAACGGCATCGGAAATCTGGTCGCACAGCTTGTCCGGATGTCCTTCTCCGACAGATTCCGAAGTAAAAAGCCGTCTGGTATTGTTCATCGTAGGTTACTCCCTTGCAAAAAAACTGTATTTCACTATATTTAAACCGAATCTGTGAGGCTCGAATGCATATAGCAGATACGTCCAATAAAGTATACTGAATCTGGCCTTAAAATGCCATAAGGAGCGAAGCAATGGCGCTGTACAAGTCCTACCCCAAGAAGGGCAAAACCTGCAAGGTTACATTCGAATTACCTTCGGAGGCCACCCGGAATGTAAAAACGGTGGCTCTTGTGGGTGATTTTAACAATTGGAGCCATTCCGATCACATCCTCAAGGTTAACAAGGACGGTTTGTATTCCATATCGGTTGAGCTTGAACAGGGCCGTGAATATCAGTTCCGCTATCTTATGGACGAATGCCGCTGGGAAAACGACTGGAGTGCGGACAAGTACATGCCTTCGTCATTCGGGAACTGCGATAATTCGGTTGTTATTGTCTGATCGAACAAATGGTACCTCTAAAAACTGACGTTTTTTTGAGGTACCCTAAAGCCGCTGTGTGTTTCTGTTCAGCCGAGCCGGGCGCACAGACAACTTCCTTCCCTGCTGTCAGAGCAGAAGGTCAGCCCTTGTGGTTCATATACCTGTACCAGCCCTTCATCAAATTCGTAATCCGGGACCAGTTCTGTAATCAGATTTTTACTTTTTGCTACAAGTGCGGTATTCAGCCGGGCTTGCTCCTTGTTTTCACTGACCGCTGCATAAAAAATTCCTGCTTCCACCAGGTCCTGAAAAAAATGGCTGCCGTAGGAAAGTTCGGGCTGGTATCCTGCTTCTGAGCAGGCCACTTCACAAACGATGCGCAGTCCCGAAATTTCTGCAAAGGTGACAGGAAGCCCCAGCTCCGGCGATGTTGTACCGATGCGGCCCGGGCTCAGCAGCATGACCGTTTTACGGGCTTCCTTGTAATGTCGGTTCAACCGGCCGACAATACGGGCAACTGCAGGCTTTTCTTTGTAGGGGAGCTGCCAGTAACGTATAGGGTCAATTAGTATAACGGCATCAAGGGCATTTTCCAGCTGGGGGCCCATTGTATCCCGGGCTGCGTATAAAAGGATATCTTCAGGTTTAATGGTGTTGACTGTCTCATCGTTGATGCGTGCCTGAGTACCGCTGCCGCCTACAGGCGGGACCTGCAGCGGCCGGCATTGCAGCAGATTAAACAGATAATCGCCTGATGAGGTCCAGTTTATAGTGAACTCTATATCAACAGGTGTTCCGTATTCTGCTTCCAGCCGCTGCATGACGGCCCTCAGGTCCTGTAGCAGGGGGCGCTGACGGACAAGACCTGCGCAGGTACCCAGCCAGATTGTACGGTTTTGGCCCCGTTCTGCCAGCAGTCGTTCTGTTTCGGTGTCGCGCTCGGCAACCAGGTTCACCAGCCACTCAGGAAGTCCTGGAATCAGGGCCTCAAGGGGACGTGTTTCAAACTGTCGGCTGGAAAGATTCAGTCCGTCAACCGAGCGTTGGCAGTAGCGTGCCCGGTCTGTACTGCTGCCGCTTTCTATTTCTGGATGTCCGGGGCTGACCAGCCGTGGATAGTCGCTGCCGGTACGGTCTACAGCGCGGGTTCCAAGGCCAAGCACCAGACGCAGCATGCCGTCTGCCGGCTCCAGATCCCGGTGCCAGCGCCAGTTGTTGCGCGAGTATCCCACTCCGGCTGCGGCCGGCATAAAAAAATCACCGAACAGCGATCCGGATACCCTCTGTACCAGAATAGCCATCTGCTCGTCCTGTTCGCTCAGGTTTCGCTCCAGCCTGTAGGTCAGGGCCGATTCATCCATGGTGCTTGCGTATACCCTTCGTACTGCATCCTCAAGGGCAGCCATCCGGTCTTCGGGCGAACCGGTATTTACGCAGAATATTGATTCATATTTTCCTGCGAATGCATGACCGAAACTGTCTTCCAGCAGGCTGGAAGAGCGAACTATAATAGGGTTCTGCCCAAAGTACTCCAGCATTCGTAAAAACTGTTCACGTACTGCATCAGGAAATTCTCCTGAACGTATCCCGTCACGCAGTTCTTCTGCGCGGGTAAAGTAGCCTTCCGGTGTGCGCTGGACAATGCGCAGTTTCCACAACTTGTTCTGGACAAGGTAGGTGTAAAAGACATCCGATCCGATAAACCAGGAATCATGCGGTTCAATATGAGCGGCAAGTTCGGGCAGACAGCGTCCGACAATCCGCCTGCTCAGTATCATTCCAGCTGATTTTCCGCCGATTTTTCCGGAGCCGATCATCCGATCCTTTATTGCCAGCATGTCCTCTGCATCGCAGGTTCGTCCCGCAAGATCGAGCAGCCGCTCATCGGTTCCAAGAAGACGCTCGGCCATTGCGGTGCGTACACCGGGTATTGCGTCAGCCTGCTGTGCTGCCGGTGAGCCAAGAAGTTCGCGTGCTTCAAGAAAGAACCGCTCCCAGCTGTCCAGATTCTGTTCGCCGCCGGAACCGGTTTCCTGAGCGACCAGCTGATAAAAGCGGCTGACCGCGACACCGTCTGTAAGGCTTTGTATGGAGCCTGAGCCGTCCAGGCACAGGCGGTGAGGAAAAAACATGGTTGCCGAGTAGCGCTTCCACACTTTCAGGGGATGTATATACATACAGTCTCTGTCGGGATACAGATCTATCAGCAGCTGGGTTGTTTCACGGATGCGGGCGATGGCGTCAAAACTGTGGCGATGGCGTATTACACAAAACCAGGCAACGGTGTCCAGCTCAAAAAGATAGGGACAGGTAACCATAAAAAAATTGCCCATCATAAGGTCGGCGGCCCAGGCGGTTTGCAATTCTGAAAGGCTGTCAAAAACATAAAAGGCATCATAACCGGCTTCGGCAATGATGCGGTGTACCTCTCCGGTAAAACGTTCAAACCCGGCCGATGGATCAAGGTGATGTATAACGAGTCCCGGTTCGGGCTCCAGGATGGGTTCGTGGGGTGCAAAGCGGATGTATATCAGCCGGCGTCCGTCTGCAAGGGCCCGTCTGGCGAAAGGCATGGCAAGGGCGCGGTATTCGTCCACACCGGAAACCTGCCAGACGACATTGTCGCCAAGACGTATCCAGTCCAGCACCCGGTCCAGGCCCTCAAGACCGCTGGGGACCTTTTCAAAGGCTGCCATTGTTGTCCTCCGGAACAAGGGTATAGCGGCTGTCGCGCAGTGTAACCCTGCTGCGCAGCCCGGGTGTTACAAACACCCGGCGATCGGTTGTGATCAGTACTGCTTCTGCTCCCGGCAGGCTTTGCACCAAAGAAAGTCCTTCATCAAGGCCGCTTATAAAAACAGCTGTTGAAAGAGCATCGGCTGTCATGGAATTCGCTGCTACTATGGTAACTGAAACAAGGTCGCTCAGGGCCGGGAAGCCGGTACGTGGATCCAGTATGTGATGGTAGTGAACGTCATCGGCAAGGAAGTAGCGCTCGTTAATGCCGGACGTTACCACTGATGTGTCGCTTACCTTTAATATAAGTATTGAATCGCCTCGTCCGGTTTCCGGATCGCGGATACCGATACGCCAGTCGGTGTCAGTGCCCCGGCTGCCGACGGCCAGAACGTTGCCTCCAAGATCGATAATTGCACGTTGTACGCCGGCTTCGCGAACAAGCTGGGCCAACCGGTCAGCGGCATAGCCTTTTGCAATACCTCCAAGGTCGATGGCCATTCCTTTTTGTGCAAAGGCGAGAGACAGACCGGAGAAGGTTTGGCTGGCGGATGTTTCGCTCTTGTGTAGTGAACCGGCAGGGCGTTCCGGGGGCTGAACAATAATCAGATTCTGCCAGTTGACCAGGACGCGGGTGGCGGTGATTTCTTCACGGCCGGGAACACGGGCCTCATCGGTCCCGATTCGCCAGAGTTTAACCAGGGGTCCGATAGTTGGATCAAAAAGGCCGTCTGTGTGTGTACTCCAGTACAGGGCCGAAACAAGAACCTCTGCTGTTTCTGGTTCAAGCGGAACAGCAGTTTCCCATGCCCGGCGGTTTATCTCGGCGACATTGGTATCATCACGATTTGCGCTCAGTACCGATTCCAGACGACGAAGCTCGGAAAACAGCTGGCGATACAGCTGGTCGGAGCCGGCACTGTACAGATCAATGGTACAGACAGTTCCCAGCACAAATTCGGTACGGGCAGAGGATGCTCCGGGACCATCGGTGCGTGAGCAGCCGCCGAAGAAGCTCAATAGAGCGGTTCCTGCAAGCAGCAGGGATATACAGGCTGCGGTCTGCACCTTTGTGCAAGCCGGGAGTGTAAGAAGTGTTCGCATACGTTGAGTATAACTGGTCAATAGAGACTGCGGAAGCAGATGGTGCGTTCACCTTACTTTTTTTTTCGCTTTTTTTGCTTCGTACAACAGGGCATCAGTGGTTTCCAGGAGCTGCTCAAAACCGATGGACCCGGAATTGTCCGGGATGAACAGGTGCCCCCAGCTCGCTGAAAGCGTCCAGGGCCAGCTGCCCGATTCATTAAAGCGGTCAAGCTCGCCCTGGATGCGGGCAAGTACGGCGGTGACCACCTCCTCGGTAATATTGAACATGAGAACAACAAATTCATCGCCGCCGTAGCGGATCAACAGATCATCGTCGCGGAAGCTGCGTTTCAGTGCATTGGCCAAGGCTGAAATTGCTGCATCGCCATCGCGATGACCGTAGGTGTCGTTAATAATTTTAAGCCCGTCCATATCCAGAAAGATACAGCAGCATCCCTTTTTTTGTTCCAGGCTTTCCAGATACCGGGCTTTGCCTGTGGTATACAGGGCGCGGCGGTTTGCAAGTCCTGTCAGTTCGTCAATTTCTGAAAGGCGTGAAAGATCGGTGTTTTGGCGTGTCAGTACGCGGATATGGGTCTGCATGGCTTCGCTGTTCTGTTCGTTCATTTCGTTCATGCGGGCAGCCACCAGAAGGCGGCTTATCTGACGGGCAACGCTCCCAAGGGTTTCCAGTTGTTTGTCGCTTACTGCAAAGACGATGTAGCCGAAACTTTCGCCGGCGTGTTCAAGGGGCATTACCAGCAGATGCTCGCGGATTGAAGATATTCCGCTGTCGAGCAGGGTATGAGCCGGGATACGCAGTGTTGAAGGCAGGGGTAGTTCGCTGAAATACTGTTTGCGCCAGCTGAGACGGATCTCGGCAATATGGGGTGTTTCGGCTTGAAGCGCAGCAATTACGCAGCGGGTAACACCGATCAGGGGGAGCTGGGAAACAATTCCTTTCAGGGTGGATGCGACATTAAGTGAGCGGGACAGCAGATGGTTGCTGAAACGGTAAAAGGCAAGAACACCCATATCTGTTTCATGAATATGCTGGAAGGCACGGGTGCGGCTTTGTACCAGCTGGCGGAAGGCGTCAATAAACAGAGAGTTGATCAATATTTGCCGATCCTGCTCGGGATGTTTAAGAAGGGTTGCAGTCCACAGGGTGGAAAAGGTGTCGACAAAGGCATTGGTAAAATCACCGGCTCTGGCCATTTCGCTCATAATGGGCTGAAACACGTCTGCAAAATGTGCTGCATTGTCTTCGGTTATGCTTTTTTCAAGCGCGGATTGCAGATTTCGCCGGGCCAGGGCAGCGCGTTTAAGCCGGTGGCTGGAAGAGCGCGGGCTGTCCTGCGGGGTAAAATCTTCCAGGGAAGTAAGCTGGTCTTCAAGAAGCCCCTGACAGCCGCATGACTCGCGATGCATGAAACGCGCGGGGTAGGTGACTGTGGCTGTTTCATAGTTTGTGGATTGATTGTGATCGCTGATGATTCGTTCAAGGGTCGCGGTTATCATTTCCCAGACCGGGTAATCAATAGTGGACAGAAGACAGGGCAGGCTGGTGTTTTCGCTGATGTCATCAAAGCCGGTTACCGCCATGTCGCCGGGGACTGCGATACCGGTCGCTGCAAGTTCCTGGATTGCGCCGATAGCCATTTCATCATTCAAACAGACCAGTACCTCGGGGGCTCCCTGTTCGCCACCGAGTACCCGTGAGATTGCAGCCTTGCCGTCTTCATGGCGGAAGGATGCTTCAAGGGTGCGCCAGGCGCTTTTGTCGATTCCGTGAGCTTCAAGGGCCTGTGCAAGCAGTTTGAGCCGTTGTGCTGAAAGACTGTTGCCCCTGACAGGACCTGTTAAAAAAGCGAAGGAACGGTATGCATGATAACCAGCCAGGTGATTGACCAGATCACGGATTGCCTGGGACTCATCTGGTGCCACGCACCAGGCGCCGGGGGTTTCAGCCAGAAGGGAATAGACCGGAATGGGTCCGAACCGCTGTTGCAGGTTGGCGACCAGGGCTTGTGGATTAGCCGGAAAAACAGCGTGGGGCAGTACGATCAGGGCATGAATGGTTTCCGGGTGGGGCAGGCGATACACGCCGGACAGCAGGTTTGTCTCTTCTGAAAGGGGGCCGCCTGCAAATAGTACAATGTGAACAGAGTGTTCTTCACCGGCCTGAAAAAGATCTGCGATGATGCGCCGGTTAAAATAGCTGTCTACAGAGTCCAGTAATACCCCTACTGTAAGATAGTAGGGGTATCCGCTGGTTTCTTCATGGTCGTACATACCATTAAGTATGAGAGATTCAGTTCTTGTTTACAATAGAGAGGTGCAGATCTTCGAGCTGTTTGGCGTCTACCTCGTTGGGGCATTCATCCATCGGGCTTTCGGCAAAACTGTTTTTCGGAAAGGCGATAACTTCCTTTATTGAAGTTTCGCCGGCCATCAACATGACCATGCGGTCAAGGCCCGGTGCAATACCGCCGTGGGGCGGGGCTCCGTACTTGAAGGCTTCGGTAAGAAAGCCGAATTTCTTTTGGCCTTCTTCCTCGTCAAAGCCAACAATCTTGAAGATACGCTTTTGCAGTTCCGGATCATGGATACGGATTGATCCTGATGCCAGCTCGCAGCCGTTAAGTACAAGGTCGTACAAGTCGCCTTTGACTGAACCGGGATCGCTTTCAAGGGTGTCATGGTAGCGGTCCTGCGGCCAGGTGAACATGTGATGGGCGGTATCCCATTTTTGTTCATCTTCGTTCCACTCGAACATGGGAAAGTCGACAATCCAGGCAAATTCGAACTGCCCTTCCGCACACAGGCCCAAGTCCTTGCCAAGCCGGGTGCGAACTGCACCGAGAGCCGTGCAGGCTGTTTTTGGTTTGGCATCCGCGACAAACAGCAGAAGGTCTCCGGGGCAGGCACCGAGGGTTGAACAAACGGTTGAGCTGCGGCCTTCAAAGAATTTTGCAATTCCGCCTTCCAGTACGGGTTCGGCGGCGCTGCCTGAAACCTTCATCCAGCCAAGCCCGCGGGCTTTGTAGATTTTTGCAGTCCCTTCAAGGTCTTCGATAAGTTTGCGGCTGTATTTTTCGGCAACTCCGGGTACACGCAGGGCCTTGATGCGTCCGCCTGCAGACAGTGCATCCTTGAAGGCCTGAAAGGTTCCAAGATCGGCCAAAAAAGCACCGTCCTGCATTTCCATGCCGAAGCGCAGCTCGGGTTTGTCGGTTCCGTACAGCTCGATCGCATCATCATAGGCTATGCGGCGGAATGATGCCGGAAGTGTCATGTTCATGGTTTCGCGGAATACATGACCCATCATTCCTTCAATAAGCGAAAGAACGTCATCGCGTGAAACAAAGCTCATCTCGATATCGATCTGGGTAAATTCAGGCTGGCGGTCGCCCCGGGCATCTTCATCCCGGTAACAGCGTGCCAGCTGAAAGTACTTGTCAAATCCTGCAACCATCAGGATTTGCTTATACAACTGCGGAGACTGCGGCAGGGCATAGAATTTTCCGGGATACAGACGCGAGGGAACCAGATAGTCCCGCGCCCCTTCCGGTGTGCTTTTAATAAAGGTTGGTGTTTCAATCTCCAAAAAACCGCGCTCGTTCATGAAGCTGCGCACACTGGCTGTTACTTTTGAGCGCAGGGCAATATGCTTTTGCATGGCAGCGGAGCGCAAATCAAGGTAGCGGTATTTTAGACGTAATTCTTCGCTGGCCTGGGTTTTTTCGTCAATCATAAACGGCAGCGTTTCGCTGCGTGACAGTATGGAGATCTTTTTTGCTGCTACTTCTATCTCGCCGGTATCCATGTCCTTGTTTATCATGGTATCGGGGCGGGCGCGTACGCAGCCTTCTACTGCAATGCAGTATTCCATCTTGAGGTCTGCGGTAATCCCGGCCAGTTCCGCCGGTGAATCGGCGTCTACAACAACCTGGGTAAGACCGTATCGATCGCGCAGATTGATGAATGAAATGCCGCCGTGGTCGCGTTTACGGTGGACCCAGCCGTTCAGTATTACTGTTTTCCCGGTGTCAGTCCCGCGCAGGTCGCCGCAGGTGACAGTTCTTTTCATGCTTTCCATGGTCGCCAGTATAGACACAAGGCGCTTTGATTGACAAGGAGCGCCTGTGCGCCCTGTTTTACATGGATCGGCTGACCGGCAGGCTGAAATAGACAGACAAAAAGTGCAGTATTGTGCCGCCAAGAACAAACAGATGCCAGAGCGGGTGTGTCCACCGGATGCGTTTCAGGCCATATATAACGGCACCCGCTGTATAAATGATTCCGCCGCTGATAAGAAAGGTCCAGCTGATTGCGGTTACGCGTTCTTTCAGGGGATCAGCCGCGAATATGATAATCCAGCCCATCAAAATATAAGTAATCAGGCTTGCTGTTCGCATTTTGCTGCCGAAAACAGCGTACAGTGCGATGCCGGTAACCGCCAGACCCCAGATAAGCCCGAATATCGGCCAGCCGACAGAGTCGCGAAGGACGGTCAGGCAGTAGGCTGTATAGGTTCCCGCAATCAAAAGATAGATTGCCGAATGGTCCAGTCGCTCAAAAACCGGTCGCGCCTTTGTTTTCATAAGGGAATGATACAGGGTGCTCATCAGATACAGGATGAACATGCTGGTGCCGAATATGGTATATGCCGTGATGTAGTATCCGCGGTCGGATTCCGGGGCGTACAGGACGGCCCGGATCACCAGCAGTACAAGGGCTGCAATAGCTAAAAATGCACCGATTCCATGGGTAATTGCATTGGCGATTTCTTCGCCAAGCCGGTAGGGTCTGGGTAACTTGCTCATACCAATTAGACGCTGTCGGACCGGAAAGGTTGCACTGCGGGCGTGCCAGCAGCCTTTCAGCCGGATCGTCGTACTTCGTATAAAAGGATACCGGCTGCAACCGACACGTTAAGACTGTCCAGGCGGCCGCGGGTGGGAATTGAAACAATGCGGTCGCAGTGTTCGCGAAGCAGACGGGCGATGCCTGTGCCTTCGCTTCCCATAATCAGGGCGGTGCGCTCGGCAAATTGTATGCGGTCAAGCGATTCCCCGCCGGCATCTGCGCCGTAGAGCCAGAAACCGGCTTTTTTCAGGCCTTCTGCGGCCCGAACAAGATTGGGTACTGTTATAAGAGGAACCCAGCTTGCCGCCCCGCTTGAGGTCCTGGCTATGGCTGCCGGATCGGTGGCAGAACGGTGTTCGGGAATTATAACAAGGTCAACACCGAATTGATCGGCACTGCGAACGATTGCCCCTGCATTGTGCGGATCGGTGATGGAATCAAGTATCAATACCAGGGCGGTTTCACGCTGTGAAAGGATAGCAAGGTATTCATCAAGATCCGGGATGTGCTGTTCGGCCTCGGCTGCCTGGGCGAGTATAATGCCCCGGTGATCACGGGCAAGGGGCGGCAGGGAAGAGGCCAGACGGTCAAGCTCCGGCCCGGGAACAGCTGATGACGGAATACCGAGTGCGGCCGCCCTGGTCAGGATTTTTTTTACCCGTGGCCCCGGTTTGTGGTAACTGATTGACCAGCCTGCCGGTGCAGTACCCGGTGAGGCGGATTCAGCAGCTTTTAGTTCTTCTTCAATGGCATGAAAGCCGGTAATTATTCGCATAGGCGATTATTCTACAAATATGCGGTTCAGTCCAGCTGATAGGTTTCGCCGTAGCGGACTATCTGAACACTCGGGAAGCCGTGCCCTTCCAGATGGTCCTTGAAGATAGCCTGGACATCCGGTTCACCGTGCACCATAAACAGTTTTTTTAGCCGGCTCAAGTCATGTTCATTCAACCAGTCGGTTGTTTCCTGGTAATCGGCGTGGGCGCTGAATGCATTGATCTGGGTTATGTCGGCGCGAACTGTTTTCCATTCTCCCAGGATTTTAACCTCCTGCTCGTGGTTTTGCAGACGTCGTCCCAGGGTATGCTCTGCCATGTAGCCGACAAGGAGGATCTGGTTTCGGGGGTCTTCGATATTGTTATACAGATGGTGGGTTATTCGCCCTGCTTCGCACATGCCGTCGGCGCTGATAATAACCATAGGTTCATCCATCCGGTTCAGGGACTTTGACTCCTCTACGCTGGTTACAAAACGCAGGTTGTTGAAACCGAACGGGTTTTTATGGTGCTTGATAAAGGCTTCATGCGTCGCTTCATCATAACATTCCGGATGTACCTGAAAGATGCTGGTTGCGTTCATTGCCATGGGTGAATCAACATAGATCGGTATATCGGGAATCTTCTTTTTATCGACCAACATATGGAAGTAATAGACCAGTTCCTGGGTGCGCTCTATGGCAAAGGCCGGAATGATGATTTTTCCGTTGCTTTTAATTGCAGTGGTTACAACCTCTGCAAGCATTGCCATGGCATCATCGGTTGACTCGTGGCGGCGGTTTCCATAGGTGCTTTCGATAATCATATAATCTACAGCCGGAAGAATTGCAGGATCGCGTATAATCGGCTTGTTTTTTCGCCCAAGGTCTCCGGTATAGGCCAGCTTTGTTTCAGTTCCATCAGCACTGAGGATAGTCAGCACCGCCATCGCAGATCCCAAAATATGACCGGCGTCAAAGAGTTCAAGTTGAACCTTTGGTGTGATCCATATCGGACGGTTGTAAGAAACGGTCACAAACTGATTTGCTGTTGCAATAACGTCAAGCTCGCTGAACAGGGGCTTCCAGTTAAAGGATTCACCTTTTTTGCGGGCCTGTTTTGAAAGGTATTCGGCATCTCTGGCCTGAATGCGCGCAGAATCCATCATTATGATATTTGCAAGGTCGCGGGTAGCCGGCGTTGCGTAAATATTTCCGCGATAGCCGTTCAGCCCCAAAAGCGGCAGCAGGCCGGAATGGTCATAGTGCGCATGGGTTAACACAACAGCAGCGAGTTTATCTGCCGGAACCTCGAACAGCCGGTTTTTTCGGTCGGCTTCGGCCCTTCGGCCCTGAAAGGCTCCGCAGTCAATCAAAATCAGCTCGCCATCGACATCCAGAAGGTGTTTGGAGCCGGTAACCTCTTCGGCAGCTCCCAGTGAATACAGGTGTATGCTCATACCTGCAAGGATAAGACCTTTAACACTGTTCCGCAAGAAAAAAGAATGATATAATCACCTTTGTGTTTTTTGGAGGTGCCGGTGTATTCCAGAGAGATAAAAAGCGCGCCTGTTTCCCCTGTAAGCGATGGCCGTCCGGTTTTCGGTACCTTCTCGGGACCCTTCCGTACCTTCAATATACGCGGTATCAAGCGCCCCTTCGGAGATCTGCCTTTACCGGCCTTTTTAACCGACTGGCGGGTTATGGAAATCCTGCGATTTTATTTTTGCGATTCCTCATATATTGGCGAGATTGAACTGTTTGATGGCGGTTACTTCTCGTTTATGGAAACTGTATTGTGGAACAGAAAGACCGGCCGACGTTTTGCATATCGCCGCCTGCTGCCACCCAGCTTTATGCAGTTGCCTCATAAGCCCGCAAGCAGTATCACGGCCTGCCGTACCCGGAAACGGTATCTGCGCATTCTTACCCGCCTTGAAAAACACCATCTGTTGGCCGACTTTGATTTTGTCGGTTCGGATCACCGCCCGCCGCTGAGCGGACATCTTGAAATGCATGTTACCAGCGATGCGTCGGTCTGTATGTCTACCGTAACGCCCTGGGAGGTCAGACGCCGCTGTGAGGCTGCCATGCAGACAGCAGGCCCTCTTGACGGCTTTATCAATACCGGGTTTGAAGTACATGAAATTGATCCTTCTGGCGGTGTTGGTTATTTTGATGTGCGGCAGGCGTATTATTCCCTGCGTACCAAATCGTCCCTGGTTATCGGATTGGGTAAGCTTGACGGCCGCACTGTGTCGTTCCAGCTGGGCAATCCGGTATCAGGTGAAGAAATGAAGTATAATGACAATGTACTGTTTGTGGACAATGTGATGACCCCCCTTCCGCCTGTTCGCATCACCCGGCCGGACGGGGTTGCCGGAGCCTGGGTTATTCAGGATACAGAAAGTATGGTCGACCTGGTGTTTACGCCGATTTCCGACAGTATCCGTCATATGAGCGCCTTTGTTGTGCGTACCAGTTACCATACGGTATATGGAAGCTTTGAAGGGGTTCTTTTGACCGCATCCGGCGAAAAAATTACCCTGCGCGGCTTTCCCGGCGTGGGCAAAAAAATTCTGCTGCGTATATAGCAGGGTGATGACAAAGGCTCATGTGCCTTTGTCATCAGCCTGTTAGCCTGCTTGAACGCTCTTTTGGAGATGATATGATGGAAGATCCGGTATTGCCGGACAATAGTTTGACCCTGCCGCGGATGACTGATGCTGCTCTTCAGGCTGTAAACCGTCTGATGGCAGACAAGCAGTATCGGATCAAGGTGCCTGCGGGTCTTATACCCAGCCGGCATGACCGGATAAACCCTGATTACATCCGCTACAGCCTGAACGATCAGGTAGGTCATGTGCAGCGCTGTGTAGCTTCTACCCTGAAGCTTTTGCCTCCGGGTGACCAGAAGGCCTTCCTTTCGCGGCTTGCAAGCCGGGATCCCCTTGCTCCTGCCGTTTTGCAGGCTGCCCGCAGTATTGATATCCGTCAGCTGAGCGGAATACTGCTTCGTCTGCAGTCCCAGGCGGACGAAGTGGATACGGTTGATATGGTTCCCTATATACGCACGCTGTTCCGTTCCTTGTTGCGTGTATATTATCTGGGGCATGCAGGAGTGGCCCAGGCGTATCGGGCTGTATTTGCGCTTGTCCTGGAGGAATTTGTTCCTGCCGATCCGGCAGGATACCGGCTGGATGCGGTTGCCGCCATAGATGAATGGCGGTATATATTTGACAAGCTTATTCCCGGTCTGTATCCCCTGCTGCTGCGCATGACCAGTTCAAGCCTTTTGAATATTCATGACCTCTTTTATACCAACGGCTCTCTTTTGCTTGCATGGCTTTCCCTGAAACCGGAAGATATCCTGATACGAAGGCCCCAGGATGCAGTCCAGCCGGTTGATGAAAACATTTTAAATCGTCCTCTTCCGGAGACGGTAATTGACGAGCAGGATGGTCCTGTGCTTCCCGATGATGTCCAGGAGGGCCTGGCCATTCTGGAGCGGCTGTTTCCCGAGGCCGGGTGGGACCATCTTGAGGACTACCCCGATCTGTGTCCGTATTTTCAGCCCATAGCCCAGTTCCTGGACGGTTTTAATCAGCTTGCTCCGGATAACCCCCTTCATCTGACAATGATCCTGTTGTGGGTTCTTGAACAGTTGTTTTATGGCTTGCGCTCGATCAAGTTTGAGCCGGTCAAGGTGATTTCTCCCCGTGAAGAGGCCGAGCCGGTGGAAACAATTCTTGAAGAGTGGATACTGTATCAGGAACAGGTTTTTGAAAAACAGTTCATTCCGGATCTCAAGGAATTTACCCATCAGATATACACTCAGCCGGAGTATTATAAAAATCAGTACGGCAGACGCCTTTTGTCAAATATGTATTCGCTGATGAAAAATGTCTATCTTCCGTTTTTGAATATACGGATGTATGCCATTGCCCGTCCGGCAAAGGACGAGGTTCTGGCACCGTTTTATGTTCGTGTCGGTACCTTGAAGCGCTTGCTGAGCCGTTATAATCAGCAGGTTCATGAAATACTTGAAATGCAGTCCGGCGTCAGAACCGGATCGGTTGCCGGAATAGAAAACCCCTGGGCCGGTTACCGTTTCGAGATTGAAAACCCTGTTTCAAAGCGCCTTGACGCCCTGTGCGGCGGCAAACAGTCAAAAACCCGCACTAATGATTTATTGCTGGACTGGACGCTGAAAATTCTGGCTGTGCTTGACTGGTGGATTAACGACCGGGACAGCCCGGCCTATAAAAGCGATCCATCACATTTGTACCGGGTTGTTGAGCCCGACAGCAGGGTCCCGGCCTTCGGAGTCAAGGCACGGACTGATGTGGGCGCGCTGTTCGCACGGAAGTTAAAGGAAAGCAACCCCGACGCATGACGGGGTGCGGACTCGTTATCACAAACATTCTGCAGCGGTTGTGCTTCGCCGGCGCCTGGTTTCTTCAGAGCTGACGGCCGGTTTCCAGTTTTTCCTGCAGACGGTCCAGAGCCTTTCCTTCCATTCCTGCCGGTTCACCTGCGAGCATGCGGCGCAAGGCATCCAGTTCCTCTCCCGAAAAACTGACTCCGCTGCGGATATGGCGTTCAAAACTGGCAGTAGCAAGAGGTGCTACAGCGTGACACATGTGCAACAGGACTTCTGCATAGACGCGGATTTCCTTCTGGGCATGGGCGTCCAGGCGTAAGCGCAAAAAGTGGAACAGGTTGTGCAGGTCTATCTGCCAGTACCATTCGGTATAGGTTGAAAGAGGCAGGTTGATGCGGGCCAGCTCACGGGCAAGGTTGTCGGCAACTAGACCGTTGTAGGTTTCAAAACTGGACTTTTGACCAGCTTCCAGGCGGTCAAGCACGCTGCGTATCAATTCTGCCGGAACTTCTGCGGCGGATCGGCCCTGTTTGTTGTCAGTACTCTGGAAGGCGATATCGGCCGCGTCGGGTACGTAACATTCATCTTTCATAACCGAGTACCGGCCTGAAATTTCATTGAGCCGTGCAGTGCGGTGGCGTATCCACTGGCGGGCTACAAAGATTGGCAGTTTGACATGGAAGGTCAGGATTACCTGTTCAAATGGCGAGGTGTGGTGATTCCGCAGCAGGTAGTCGATCAGGGCTCCATCCTCGCGGACGCTCTTTGTTCCTTCGCCGTAGGAGACGCGGGCTGATTGCACGATGCGGTTGTCGCCGCCCATATAGTCGACCAGCCGGACAAATCCCTTGTCCAGCACCGGAAATTCCTTGTCCAGGAGGGCTTCAGCCTCCGCTACGATACAGTGTGCCATGGCCAAGAGTATAGCGCGAATGCCGCACCTAGTCGAGTCAGGAAAGGACTTGACAGACCGGGATTTTTGCGGTAGTTTTCAGGAACATTATTTTTTGGAGCGGTGTCCGAGCGGTTTAAGGAGGCGGTCTTGAAAACCGTTGTGCCGAAAGGTACCGGGGGTTCGAATCCCCCCTGCTCCGGTTGTATAACCGGCAGGCGCGCTTCAGAATACGGTGCTTTTGGAGCGGTGCGAGAGAGGCCGAATCGGGCTCCCTGCTAAGGAGTTGTGCCCCAAAAGGGTACCGGGGGTTCGAATCCCCCCTGCTCCGTATCGACAGCATAAAGCTGCTTTTTCTTTCAGTTGTACGTAAGGCCCGGGGATTCGATCCGGAGCCTTCGCCGACCAACGGGAGGAAGAGGCGGCAGGAAGCCGCCGAAAGAAGGCGCAGGCGGGTCGGAGGAAACGAACACGATGTTCGTGACCGTAGACCGA